>VGJH01000019.1 GCA_016867505.1 Candidatus Bathyarchaeota archaeon | reverse complement strand
TGCATATTATAGAAAAATTAGAAATTTAAAATTTAATTATTTTTTTTAAATCTATAAATTTCAATGGTTTTTTTAATATGTTGAATAATTTTTATAAATTTATTTTAAGTCATTAGATAAGTTTTTCAAGATGGTCTTCTGGTTTTTTGACGGGGTAGTTATTGAGTAAACGGGAGCTGCTTGTCAGCAAAATTGAGAATGGTGTTGTTATTGATCATATCCCGGCTGGTAAGGCTTTTCAAGTTTTAAAATTGTTAAAACTTGATCCTGATGCAACAGTCTTAGTGGCTCAAAATGTTGACAGTAAAAGCATGGGTAGAAAAGACTTCATTAAGATTGAAGGTAGTTATTTAACCTCTAAAGAGCTTGACATTATTGCGTTTTTAGCTCCAAATTCAACCTTGAATATCATTTATGATTGGGAAATTAAAGAAAAAAGGAAAATTTTTCTGCCAGAAAAAATTGATGGGAATTTTAAATGCCCTAATCCTTTGTGCCCAACTAATAGAGAGTATACCGCTCCTAAAACAATCTATCAAGTTCAAAAAGGATCAAAACTTGAAGAGACCATCCTGAAATGTAGCTATTGTGGCTCTTTAACATATTATGGAACAATTCAGCAATACCTCAATACAAATGGCTTAACAATAGAAGGAGGAGGCTTGGTTAGCCAAGAAAAAATTGAGAAAATCTTTTTAGATGCTCTAATAAAAGGCGGAGCTCTTAGATTCCCACCAACCCCTGATCAACCCTTTATATTAAAAAGTGGTCGAAAAAGTCCCTATTTTGTAAACTTGGGTACATTAACAGATGGGGAGAGTCTGGCTAAGCTTAAGTGGGCTTTTGCTAGTTATATTGCGCTGTTAATTGAACGTGGAGTTCTTCCTGATTTCGACTATGTCTTTGGACCAAGCTACAAGGGTATAGGTTTAGCTGCCCTCGCATGTGAAGGGTTGAAAGAGCTTTATGGAATGGATAAAAGGTACATGTACGACAGGAAAGAAGAGAAAACCTATGGAGATCTTTCAGCGGATCAAGTTATAGTTGGGGCAGGGTATTTTAAACCGGGAGAACGAATTCTTGTTGTAGATGATACAATAACCACTGGAGCAACAAAAATTGATACTTTTGAAAAGCTGAAGCTGTTAAAAGATCATAAAGTTGTTGGATTAATAATTGCTGTTGATCGTCAGGAAAAAATGGGTGATAGTAAAAACATTGAAGAAAAAACTGCAACTGAAAACATCCAAGAGGAGTTAGGAATTCCTGTATTCAGCATTCAAAACATTAAAACAATATATGGCTTGATTAAGGACAGTCTTGATCCTGAAATGAAAAAATTATGGTTAGAATATTATAATCAATATGGCACCGTCAAGCTGGAGTAAACTTAATCCTCATATTCTTCCATTACTACACCTGACCTATGGAGCATTTTGATATTCTAGTAGTGGGTTCAGGAAGTGGAGCCTCTATTGTTGATGCAGCATTATCTCAAGGCTTGAAAGTTGCCTTAGTGGAGAGAGATAAATTAGGTGGAACCTGCCTTAATAGAGGATGTATACCCAGTAAAATGATCATATATCCCGGGAATATTATTAATACTATAAAGACTGCTGAAAAATTTGGTATAAATGCAACAATAGAAAACATAGATTTCGCTTTAATAATGGAAAAAATGAGAAAAAGCATCGAAATTGATAGAAAACACATAGAGATAGGTGTAAAAAATTCTCCTGAACTACGGTATTATCATGGAACCGGCGAATTCATTGCAGATTACACTATGAGAGTAGGCGATGATATTATCCAAGCAAAAAATATTTTTCTAGTAACAGGAGCAAGACCCGAAATTCCTCCAATAAAAAACCTTAACAATATTAAATATTGGACAAGCGACGATGTTTGGGGGCTAACAAAAAAACCCAAAAGCCTGATCATCTGTGGTGGAGGATTCATTGCAGTTGAAATGGCTCATTTCTTTAGCAGCATGGGAGTAGAAGTAACCATTATAAGTCGAAGTTCAAGGCTGTTAAAAAACATCGAACCAGAAATCTCAGAAACTCTAACACAAAGCATGAGGACAAGAATGACAATAGTAACTGATGTAGAGGTGATTGAGGTAAAGGATGGTGAAGGTTACAAAGAAGTAATTGCAGAGGATAAACTTGGGAAAAAACTCTCATATAAAGCTGGAGAGCTTCTTATTGCTGCTGGCTTAAAATCAAATGCTGATCTAATGAATTTGTCAAAAACTGGAGTTCAACTTGACGAGAGAGGATGGATAAAGGTAAACGAATATTTCGAAACAACTAAAGATAGAATCTGGGCTTTTGGAGATGCAATTGGTAAAGGGATGTTTAAGCATGTAGCAAATCAAGAAGCTGAGGTTGTTTGGCATGCTTTCAGTCATAATCATAGACATCCTTTCAGGTTTGATAACATTCCTTATGCTATATTCTCTTGGCCAGAAATTGCCTCAGTTGGATTAACTGAAGAAATGGCAAAAAAACAAGGAAAGAAAGTATTAGTTGGTATATGGAATTATGCTGACACTGCATATGGGGTAGCGATGGGTGAAGAAGATGGTTTTGTCAAATTTGTGGTAGAAGAAGAAACATTGAAAATACTTGGCTGCCATATCGTTGGTCCTCACGCTTCGATTTTAATCCAAGAAGTGGTTAATTGCTTATACTGTGGTGATTCAACTATTTATCCTATTATTGATGCAATGCATATTCATCCAGCATTGTCTGAAGTAGTTCAGAGAGCTGCCTTTAATCTACACAAATCAGGTCATAACCATAGTTAAGATCATTTATATTTTTCCAATTCTTTTTCTCATGTATGCATTTGATAAGAGTTGGTTCCCATGTTAAAAGTAGGAGATAATGCACCAAATTTTATTTTATCTGATTCAACTGGAAAAAAAGTATCCTTAAACAATTTTATTGGAAAATGGCTTGTATTATACTTTTATCCAAAAGATATGACATCTGGATGTACATTGGAAGCACTTGATTTTACATCTTTAAGACCCAGCTTTGAAAAAGAAGGAGCAGAGATTATTGGTATTAGTGCGGATTCACCCGAAAGTCATGCAAAATTTCAAGAGAAGAGTAACTTAATTCATACCTTGCTAAGTGATGAAGATAAGACAACATTAGAAGCATATGGTGTTTGGCAGACCAAGAAATTGTATGGGAGAGAATTTAAAGGAATAATTAGATCAACCTTTTTGATTGATCCCTATGGAAAAATTGCTTTCATTTGGCTTAAAGTGAAAGTTGATGGTCACGCAGAATATGTTTTAAACAAACTTATGGAGTTAAAAAAATGAATGTAACTGAAGCAATTAAGACTAGGAGAGCATATCGATCTTTAGAGCCAACTAATATTACTGAAGATTTAATCAGAGACTTAGCTTACCATGCTTCCCTGTCGCCAAGTTGTAATAATAATCAACCCTGGTACTTCCTATTTGTCTATGGAGTTGAGGCTCTAAAAAAGATTCATACAACTTTACCGAAAGGAAATAAATGGATGGAGCTCTCAAGTATGATCATTGTTGTATTTAGTAAACCAAGTGATGACTGTATTGTTAAGACACGTACATACAATCTTTTCGATACAGGAATGGCGTCAGCATTTCTTATACTTAGAGCAACCGAATTAGGATTAGTCGCACACCCAGTTGCAGGCTATGATGAAGAAAAAGTAAAGAACGTTCTTGAAATTTCACCAGATTATCAAGTTATTACATTAATTAACATTGGAAAACATTCAGAACAAATTCATCCATATTTAAGTGAAAAACAAACATTAAATGAACGAGAAAGACCACCCAGAAAAAATTTAGAAGAATTTATTAAAATTCTAAATAATTGATTAAAACAATTTTTTAAAAAAAATAGTACTTTATTCTTTTGTTGTTATTGTATAACGTACGCCTATTGGTTTTAAAGTATCGTCGATATTTTTGATTAAATTTCTAACCTGTTCATCATTAGGTTTAGAGTGCCATTCGAATACAAAATCATATTCACCAATGCCACCTTGTCCTCTACTTAAGATTTTTTGGCATCTCTCAGGAGATATTTCTTTATACTGTCTAAAATAATCCATTACCCTCTCTTGAACAGCAGGTCCATATGTAGAACCAACTTGAGTTATACCAATATCTGCCAATGAAGTTTCAATGAGTGGATCCATTATACATACTTCGGGAGTATCGATTGCTAGTTTCTCAAGTGCTTGAATTGCGTCCAGCACTGGTGGTCCATATATTTTTATATAACTTTTCATCTTTTGAAGGCCCCAAGTAAGATTGTGGAATGAATATTAATAAAACTTAGCATCATTTAATTAGATTTTAAACTAATATCGTAAGTTCTTTTTTAACTTCCTCATAATTAGGTTCAATTCGTGCATCATTACTTACCCATTTATAGCGGATTTTCATATCTTTATCCAAAATGAAAATGCTGCGTTTTGCAGTAACATACCCTTTTAATCCAGCAAAATCAAGTTGTACCACATCATATAATTTTATAACTTCTCTATTGTAATCACAAAGCAATGGAAATGTCAATAAATTTTCTTCACTAAATGCTTTTTGACTAAATGGGTCATTAACACTAATACCAATGATTTGAGCGTTAACACCCTCTAGCTTCGCTAAATCATCTCTTAAAATACACATCTCCTTTTTGCATATACCAGTGAATGCTCCTGGGAAAAATGCTAATACAATATTTTTTCCTTTCCAATCTGTAAGCTTTTTTGGTTTCATATCAGTGCCTATAAGTGTAAAACCTGGGGCAATAACTCCAACTTCAACCATAGCGCCATCAATTAAAAAAAATAAATCGTGGAATATTAACATAAACCATCTACATAATTCCACTAAATGTAATAACTAAATAAATTATGTATAACATCACCAACATCCATCCTTCTCTTTCACAGAGTTTATCACCGGATAAGAAATACCATAAAAACATATTTGATATTAAAGCAAAAATTGCTACTTCACTATAAATCCGAACATTTACTAAAAAATCGTTTAATGCTAATGTAACACCTAAAATTAAGGTTAAGTTGATAAATCCACTGCCAATTATGTTCCCTAAAACAATATTCATATCTCCGCTTTTTGTAGCTTGTAAACTTGTTGCTAGCTCTGGAAGACTTGTGCCTAATGCAACAATTGTTGCTCCAATCACAATTTTAGGTACTCCAATTGAAATCGCTATAGATGTAGCTGATTCCATTATAAAATAACTTGAGGCGATAACACCAAAAACTCCTAAAACGACTTTAAGAAAAATAAGTAATAATGATCTTCCATCAGCTTTTTCTGATCCTTCCTCTTTAATATTAATTTTATTTTTCATTAAACTGTAAGTATTCCACACAAAAATTATTATTAAGATTATGCCAACAATTCGGCTTACTTCCCCAACATAAATTAAGACTAAAGGAATTATTGAAGCTATAAATAATCCAAATTGAAGGTTTTTTAACTCAGTACCAGTTAAAATTGTTAAAAATTCTATACACTTTTTATGTTTATAATTTGCATATAAGACACATAATCCAAAAATAAAACATATATTAGCTATTTGTGAACCCATAACATTACCAACGCTTATACCAATTTGTTCTGGATGTCCTATTGAAAAGATTGATACGCTTAACTCTGGAAGACTTGTACTAAGGGATATTAATAGAAAACCAATTGTTGTCTTACCGAATCCGGTAATATCTGCAAGTTTTTGGCTGTTTGTTATCGTTTTTTCACTCGAATAGCCAAGAAAAATTAAACAAATAAGTAAAATTAATGCGTTGAGTATTAATGTGTCGTTCATAATTCAATTCTTATAAATGTTGAGGAAATAAAACTATTTTTATTTTTTCCTAATCTGAAAATTATTAGAAATAATTTAAGGTTGTCTGATACTTAGATAATAAATAGTATAAGCTCTTTTCTATTATATATGAAATTTAGTGTGACTTACCCTGAAGAATTAAATTCAGGTCCTATCAGTGGTAGAGTATTCCTTCTATTATCTGATAATGATGAAGAAGAGCCTCGTTTTCAAATGAGTGCTCACCTTGATACTCAATTAATGTTTGGAGCTGATGTTGATGATTTTAAACCTGGAACCGAATTCATCATTCCGGATACGACTTATGGTTTTCCTCTAAAAACATTAGATGAAGTGCCTACAGGAGAATATTGGGTTCAAGCCCTTTTTCATATCTATGATACATTTCATCGAGCAGATGGACATGTTATTAAACTTCACATGGATCATGGTGAAGGTCAGAAATGGAATACCTCTCCAGGGAATCTATATAGTATACCTAAAAAAATTAAGATTAAATCCTCATTCAAAAAAACAATTAAATTAAGACTTGACCAAGTAATTCCTCAAATAATTGAACTTGAAGATACAAAATATATTAAACATATTAGAATCCAAAGTAAACTTCTTACAGAATTTTGGGGAAGACCAATGCATTTAGGAGCCGTTGTATTACTTCCTGAAGATTTTGATGATCATCCTCAAGTTAAGTATCCCTTGATAGTGTGGCATGGACACTTTAGTAGTGGATTGTATGCAAAGTTTCAGGAAAATCCACCTGATCCTAAGCTTGTACCAAAGCCACTTCCTGTCAGTAGTTTAAAATCCACAATAAAGGACCCTACTGGCCCTGCAGTGGTGAAAGATCCTCGCTTTTATACAGAAAATAATATCATAGTTGAAGAGCATGCATATAAATTATACAAAGATTGGACTGCGCCACATTTTCCACGTATGCTTTTGGTCTGTATACAACATCCTACACCATATTATGATGACAGTTACGCTGTCAACTCAGCAAATCATGGTCCCTATGGTGATGCAATTAACTATGAATTAATTCCTTATATTGAACAAAAATTCAGAGGAATAGGGGAAAGCTGGGCTAGAACACTGATGGGTGGATCAACAGGAGGATGGGAGGTATTTGCTACCCAAGTCTTCTATCCTGATATGTATAATGGTTGTTGGTGCTGGTGCCCTGATCCTCTTGATTTCAGAGATACTAGGCTTTTGAATATATTCGAAGACGAAAATGCTTATTATCGCATTGGCAAATGGAAGAAAATTGAGAGACCTGGCTTCAGAACTACTGTTGGTGAGATTTTATTTACCAGCGAAGATGAAATAAGGCAAGAGTTAGCTAGAGGAACAAGATGTAGATCTGGTGGCCAATGGGATGCATGGACTGCAACGTATAGTCCTGTAGCTGAAGATGGTTACCCTAAAGATCTGGTTGACAAATATACAGGTAAAATTGATCATGAAGTCGCGAAGTATTGGAAAGAAAACTATGACCTCAGGCATATTCTTGAACAAAACTGGAAGATTCTTGGACCTAAGCTGGTAGGTAAATTAAGAATATACTGTGGTGACATGGATAGCCATTACCTCAACAATGCAGTATATCTTATGGAGGAGTTTTTAAAGAACACAAAAGATCCACATTACGGTGGTATGGTCTACTACGGTGATAGATTTACACACTGTTGGTATGGAAATTTCTATATTCCAAGTTCGCTTGATAGGTTTGAACTAGTACAACGATTTTCAAAAGAGATGGCAGAACATATCACAAAAACTGCACCAAAAGGAGCAGATATTAAGGGTTGGAGATACTAATTTTCTAATAAATCAATTTTTTTAAAAAACATCATAAAAATCTGGAAAATTTTATACTACCAACTCAGAAGTATTTGGAAAGAATTAAATAATGATTCTGTGTGGGCTACATGGATCAAAATTGAGCGGTTTGTCACCCCGCCGTTATTATGATGAAATCCTTAATACTCTACAGGAGCATCACAAGGAATTCAGTACTTTTATTCCTCTAATAGCTAGTGAAAATATTCCAAGCCCAGCAGTCCGTGAAGCCTTAAGCTCTGATTTTGGTAATCGATATGCTGAGGGTTGGGTTGGCGAAAGAGTGTATGCTGGATGTGAATATATTGACAAAGTCGAATTCACGTGCATTGATCTTATGAAAAAACTTTACAAATGCGAATTTGTCGATCCTCGACCAATATCCGGTGTAGTAGCTAATCTTGTTGTCTACACTGCATTCACTGAACCAGGCGATACCATAATGGCTCTACCAATAACCTGTGGAGGTCACATAACCTATGGCCCAAAGAAATTAAATGGTACTGCTGGCGCTGTAACAGGATTAAATGTTGAATATTTACCACTTGATTATAAAGAATTGAACATTGACATCGATCGAACATTAAAAAGAATTAAAAAAATGGATGCTGAAGGCATAAAACCTACAATGGTAATATTCGGTGGAAGCGTATTCCCCTTCCCGCATCCAGTAAAAGAGTTAGCTGAAGAATATCATAGTAGAGGAGCAATAATCCATTATGATTCAGCACATGTGAGCGGTTTAATCGCTGGTGGCCAGTTCCAAAACCCAATAACTGAAGGCGCAGATACAGTTACAGTTTCAACCCACAAGACCTTTTTTGGACCCCAACATGGCTCTGTTCTTAGTTGGGATAAATATGCAGAACCAATTAAGAAAGCAACTTTACCGGGTTTGGTTTCAAACCACCACCTTCATGCTGTTGCTGGCCTTGCCATTGCTTGCGCAGAAATGCTTGAGTTTGGTGAAGCTTACTCAAAACAAGTCATAAAAAATGCTCAGGCTTTGGGTCAAGCGCTGAATGAAAGGGGATTCAAAGTGCTTGCTGAACACAAAGGCTTCACAAGAAGTCATGTCTTACTTATTGACATTACCAATTATGGACTAGGCGGCGATGTTGAGAAAAAGCTTGAGAAAGCTGGTATCATAATTAACAGGAATCTACTACCATGGGATGTTAAAGAGAAACGAAACTACATTAATCCTGGCGGAATACGGCTTGGTACACCAGAAGTTACAAGGCTGGGTATGAAAGAAAGTGATATGGTTGAGATTGCTGAGTTAATGGAAAGAGTGGTTGTGAAAAAGGAAGATCCAGTAAAGGTTAGAAAAGATGCAACAGCTTTTAAGAGCAAATTCCAAACTGTCCATTATTGCTTTGAAAACAAAACAAAAGCATATGAATATGTGAAAATACGTTAAGTTTCCTCTCTTTTTTATATTTATTCTTAAAATCCCTCTTGAAAAACTTATTAAATAAACTCATTTTAGTCGAAACGAATTTTTATAAGTGTATTAAGCTTAGTTGCACCCAACCATCGAGGAATTGATGATGCCCTTCGACTTTATGAGTCTAAAGGATGTTGATACTAAAGGAAAAACCGTTTTTTTACGTGTCGACATTAATTCGCCACTCGATCCTAACTCCAAGAAGATTTTAGATGCCACTAGAATACGGGCAGTGGAGGATACTCTCAAGGCCCTTAAAGAAGCGAAAGTAGTTCTTGGTGCCCATCAGAGTCGACCAGGAAAATATGATTTCACTACTCTAGAAACTCATGCACGAGTTTTACAAATTTACCATAATGGTAGAGTCAAATACGTCGATGATATTGATGGTCCAAAAGCTCAGGATGAGATTAAAAAATTAAAAACCGGAGAAGTATTGGTTTTAAATAACTTAAGGATGCATAAAGACGAAAACTTAGACATTTCACCTGAAGAATTAGCTAAAACTGATATGATTTCAAATCTTGCACCATTATTTGATCTCTGTGTTAATGATGCATTCGCTGCGGCGCATAGAAGTCAAGCAAGCTTAGTAGCCTTTGGCGAATTAATGCCCATGGTTGCAGGAATATTAATGGAGAAAGAACTCAGTGCATTAAATAAAGTGATTTATGACCCAGCTAGACCGTGTGTTTACCTTTTAGGCGGAGCAAAAGTCGATGACAGAATCCCAGTTATTAAAAGAGTACTCAAAGACAATATTGCTGACAACATTCTAATTGGCGGATTGATCAGAGAAAGTTTCCATATGGCTCAAGGCATGATGAAGGAGAGGTATTTAGCCTTAAAAGATGAAGAGAAGAAACTTGTTGATGAAGCTGGAGGAATTTTAGACAAATATGATGGAGCAATCGAGTTACCCGTTGATGTTGCATTAGATGTTAAGGGTGAACGTGTTGAACTCATGGTCGACGCAATAACTGATGAAGATAACATATATGACATTGGTTTAAACACAATAGCTCATTTCAGTGATCGCATCAAATACGCAGGAACAGTTGTTGCTGAAGGACCTTTGGGAATGTTTGAACGCCGTGGCTTTGACATAGGTACAAAAGAATTGTTAAGGGCAATGGCTGACTCTCCAGCATACACCGTTGTTGGTGGTGGACACATGGGTGGTATGGCGGGGATGCTTGGCATAGATGACAAAATGAAGCATGTCAGCACAGGAGGTGGAGCTATGCTCAGTCTCCTAAGCGGAGAAGAACTACCCATTATTGAGGCTATGGCAAAAGCCAAAAAGCGTTGGGATTAAATCCCTTTTTTAGATAAGTTTTAAGACTTCCCCTGTAGTTTAATCGGGGTGCGGGATCGTGGTCTAGCTTGGTCCAAGATACGCGGCTTGGGCCCGCGTGGTCCCCGGTTCAAATCCGGGCGGTCCCACCATTTTTAAACACATTCACGCTAATTTAAGCAGTGTATCCAAATGAAAGAGACTAGTTTTCTAACGCCCTGTGGATTAAATTGCAGTGATTGTGAATATTACTCTGGTGAGAAGCAGCCTAGGTGTGTGGGTTGTAACGCTTTGAAGGGTAAACCTTTCTGGGGAAACTGTCAA
>VGJH01000018.1 GCA_016867505.1 Candidatus Bathyarchaeota archaeon | reverse complement strand
GCCTAAAATCACTGGTCCAATTAGCAGTGGGATAAGAGTTAGAGGATTAAAACGTCCCATTGAGGGTGTTTTTTTCTTAGGCATTAAATTATCAATAAAAAATGACATTCCCATTAAAATTACTACTAAAGCAAAACCTTGGAATGTTTTAATGAATAAGCTAAAGTAGCCTAATAAAGGCACTCGGTTAATGACACGGCCAACAATGTTTTTGGGTGAGAGAAACCATGCATCTGCTCCCATGTTATGGTCGCCTTTAGTGATGTATGCAACTTCCCCATTTCTTGTTACTTTATCAATTATTCGGTGAACAATATATTCATCAGATGAATTTGGTTTAAGAAAAACCACGATTTCGCCATTAGGTTGAGGTGCTGCATTGATATTGTATGGATCTGGCACACTTGCTACAAAAATATAGTCTCCAACACCTAGGGTTGGAACCATGCTATCTGAGACAACTACCATCATAGGGTAATCAACACCCAGAAATCCTTTCAGAACTATTCCTCCTCCGAAGAAGAACAGTATTAACATTCCAAAGGTTGCACCATATTTTATGATCTCAAGTAATCGCTTGTCCATGCCTTCGCACTATAATGTTGTTATACTAATCAGCTTTTCGGAGAAATCCATGAAGATAAGTCTAAGCAGCTTAAAGGATCTTTTAAGCCTCCTTCAAAACATTTATCGATCTCTTGACAGATCATGCATGGACACCCATTTATAGTATCTAATGTGACATACTCTTTTTTACTGAATAATTTGTAACTCCACCTGCCTTCATGCAATATTTTTCTTCTTTCTATTGTCCCTTTTTCCTCAAATTTTAATGCTAAACGACTGCCTTCTCTGCTACTTACTCCTAGTTTCTTCCATAGCTCACTCTGCATTATTCCATCATCACCTGATTCGAGGATAATTTTCTGAGCTCTCTGCTCGAGATTGTTCTTATGGGACACTTCTGTGCCCCCTAATCCTCATAATATATTAGATCATAGTCTTCTAGGATGTCATGAAGTTTCTCTACTGCTTCGCGTACCATGTCTTCATGCTTTGCACCAGTGCATACTAGTTTTCCACTAGCGAAAAGTAGCATGACTACTTTGGGATCTCCCATTCTGAAGATTAAACCTGGGAACTGCTCTGGTTCGTACATTACATTATCCATTATATCAGCTGCAGTTTCAAGATCAATTTTCCCATGAAGATTCGCAGAGGCAACAATGTTTTGAATAACAATTTTAGGCTTTCCCAAAATAATTATTCCATTAGTTTTTAGCTCTCTTACGACCTTCTTAACAGCACTACGTGCTTGTTTCTCTGACTTTGCTCCAGTACAAACCATTTTCCCGCTACCAAAAATTAGTGTCGCTGTTTTTGGGCGTTTTAAACGGAAGACAAGTCCTGGGAATTGTTTTGGACGATACTCAACATTTCTGAATACTTTCATTATTGCTAGAAGGTCAATCTTTTGGTCAAGGGTCGCAGACGCGACAACATTCTCAATACTTATATGCAAATCTTTTTTAGCGTCCAATCTTTTTCACTCCTTTTTAAACACCTATAAATTCTCGACTTTACTTAGTAGTTCTTCAGGTAGGAGATCTTGACTCTTAATCTCTACAACTGGGAAACTACTTACATTTGGTTCATGAACAACTTTCTCATTTGAACCAACCTGACCTGAGTAACTATTATAGGTGATAAAGTTGCCGCCCAGCGGGGTCTTTTCTTTAACAAAGTATAAAAACACCTCATGAAGTGTTCCGCCTACAATAAAGTATAGGTGTGAACCATTAGATTCTAGATGCTGAATAACACTAGCATTTGGAGCAGAGGCAACAAGCATAAGAAGATCTCTGACGGTTTTGAGCTGGACGTACTTCATGAGTTTATAAATACAGAATAACCAGTATATAAATCATTTAAATAATACTCCATTAATGACTAGTTTATAAAGAAATTATACCATTTAATTAATCTCAATTGACGAGAATAACCCTTTATTGACAAAACTATACAATGACTTTGATAAATAATATAATGAGCATTTATCTTTTTTTACCACTTATAATAAAAGTTTTTTTCCATAGACTACTTTTCGTTTTTATTAAGTAACGATTATCGAACATTTCTTATGGTAGGTGACAATTTAGTTAGGAAAGATTTGCTCTACAATTTTTGTTTAGAATGGTCCGAGATGTTTTAATTGTTTAGCGAATTCCTGAAAATTTTTTGATGCATTGAACTTTGTATCCCAATTGTTATAGCTGTTAATCCTCATTTTTTTTTGCTTCGTTTGGGTTATTGATAAAGAATTCTATCGCCTCTAATATCTCAAGGGTTGATGGGTTCTCTTTTAATAGGATCCCACAACTATTGGATAGAATCTCGGGAATCCCGCCTACCATAGGAGCTATTGCTGGAACTCCGAAGCTCTGGGCTTCCATGATAGATACAGGTATCCCTTCTGAAGAGCTTACATTTATGAAGACATCGACGGGGTTGTCACGATAATAAGTTAAAACTTCAGAATTTTTTAATAGCCCCATAAAATTAGTTTGAATATTGTCAGGTAAAATATCTGAAGCAAGCTTTTCTATCTCCTCTTTATTTGCTCCATACCCTATGTGGGTCCAAATTACATTAAGTTCGGGTCTCTTTCGCCCAAGTAAGCTGAGACCTTGAACTATTAGTTCGATGCGTTTCACTGGGACAATGTAAGAGCAGGAAAGTAGTCGAAATGCACCATCTTTAGAAGTTTCTGAAAGGGTTTTTTGGCTGGTTACACCTAAATTTGATACTTCTACTTTATTTTTTAATTTAGGATATTTTTCTGTGATGTAATTTTTTCCGTGTTGGGAGATTAGGTATAGTTTTTCTAACTTAGATAAGGCGGGTAATCGGAATGGAATATAAGGTGACGAATAGCGTTCTTCATATAAGTCGTAGCCATGAGCCCTTGAAACAAGTTTGATATCTCTAAATTTTGATTTCGTTAAACTGACTCCCATAGTTGCCCACGTTAACCAATAAGTATAAAAAACGGTACGTTTTAGGTTGAGAGTGTTGTTTTTTAGGTATTTATTTAACCACTTTTCCAGTTGAAGTGAAAGATGTAGAGAATCCAACATTTTTTTTCTAGAAATTTTATCGTAGAGACTTACGGGTTTATGAAATAATTCACTGTAAAAATGCTTCATTGAAAAATATTTTATTTTAGAACCATTATTTTTTTCTAAATTTTTTTGTTCGATGAAAGAAGTGTCGCAAAAGATGTTATTTGGGAGTTCGCGGGTTACTCTTTCAACCTCTGAGGGATAGGACAAAGGGACAATCGTTACTTTTTCGAAAAATTGACTTAAAAAAGGAATTTCTTTGTCTAAGAATGATTCTGCAACTGCTCCAAACGGGTAACTATTAGTGATTAATACTAAATCGGTATTGTATTCTTGTTCCATTGTTTAATCTAGTTTATTGGAGGATACAATTAATTTAATATTTGGTTATGTATCCGAATACATTTTTTTCTTTAATTATTATATTTTATTAAATAGATTATTGTATTTATGATAAGGTAGTACTAATTATGAGGAGTGTAAGCGTTCTATTTGTTTGAGTGTCTCTAAGATATATGTTAAGGCTATTATTTCAGTTAGCATATTATCAGTCTTTTATACTCTTATGTGTTGAAGTTTATCAATTAGGAATATTAAGATAATTTAAAAATTTTTTAGAGAAATAAAAATATTCAACAGGTTATATATTTTAAATAGTAAAATAAATATAGTTAATTTAAATAATCATTAAAAACATTATTTATTATTTTAATTAAATAAGCGAAAATCAACGAATTTATAACTTTATTAGGATTATTTCTTTAAAACCATTTGAATCCATTAAAGAATAATTTTTAAATACTTTAAAGTAGGATGGTAAAGATTCTTGAGGTCTGTATATGGCGTCTGCATTAAGAGGGGTTTTATCGAATAAGAATGTTATGACAATATCTTTATCGAATATGTTATACAGTGTTTTTAATAGTTCATGGATGCTTTGTGGTCACTTTATCTTGTTGAAGAATTAAACACGCCCATCACGGTTATCGGTCTTTTATCAATGATTCAGATGACGGGTAGTATCTTGTTTCAACTTCCCGGAGGAATGCTTGCAGATAAGTATGGTAGGAAAAGGGTTATTGTTTATGGTACATCTCTTCGTGTTTTTGGTGCATTATTGTTATACGCTGCTCCGACTTGGGAATGGGTAGTTCCTGGTCTAATCATTAATGCTATTACAGCAGTATATAATCCAGCTTTTAGTGCAATAATTGCTGATTCGATGCCTCGTGAAAGCAGGGGGTCTGCCTTTGGTGCTTATAGGATGTTCACTTCGATTCCAGGGATATTTATGCCATATGTTAGTGGATATTATCTAGAAGTATTAGGGATAAGAGATGGCGTAAAGATTGGTTTATTATTGTTTTCAGTGGCTGCAGCAATTGCTACCCTCGTTAGGGCTAGATATTTGAAAGAGACAATTAATGAATCTAAACAAGTAAAAGAAACTCAGGTAGAGAAAGAAGAAGGTTTAATGGAGGTTATGAAGAAGCAGTCACGGACTATTTGGGCAATGTTTTCAGTCTCAGTTATCTCTGGTTTCATTATGAGAATGAGTGCTTCTTTCTTACCAATATATGCATATAATGTCATTGGTTTAACAACAACTCAGTTTGGACTATTACAATCAGTAGCCTCAGGCATTTCTGCACCATTATATTTAGTGGGAGGAATGCTTTCGGATAAATTTGGTCGAGTGCCACCAATTCTAATAGCTAGAGGTTGTGGTCCACTTGACAGTTTAAGTTTGTTATTGTTACGAGATTATAACCAATTGTTCGGGGTTTATGCTACTGTCGGTTTAATTGAAGGTATGGGTGGAGGTAGAATTCGTGGTGGGGGTTTCATGGGGGGTCCTGCTTGGGAGGCTTTGATGGCAGAATTGGTTCTACCTAAATATAGAGGTAGAGTAAATGGATTCATTGCTAGTGCAACAGGGCTGCTAACATTTCCTGCATCATATCTAGGTGGATATATTTATGATTCAAATCCAGATCTGCTGCTCGGACTTACAGCTATACAGTTATTGGTGATACCGATTATTGTATTATTTGTTAAAGAACCTAAAAAGGATGAACAATACTAATTTTTTTATTAATTTAGTACTCAGTTTTAATATGTAGTATAAAGATAATTAAGATAAAATAATATTAATTAAAGGAGCAATATACATGAATACCCTACTAAAAATTAAGTTTTTTTTGGTTTTTACTTTAATTTTTAGTGGTAGCATCGAATTTTATGTGTTTACTAATGATGATTGTCTCCCTTGTGTCGAGAAAAGTGATTTTGTTAAAAACCTTTTTCTTGATAATAAATTTGTTGAGTATGATATTTCGAAACGAGAGAATTTGGATAATTTTGTAAGTTTATTGAATATAATTGATGATGTCTTATTGCCAGTTCCCGTATATGGGGTATTTATTGATGATGATTTGAAATTTATTGTTGCTGGAGAGATTAGTAAAGAAGCCTGGGAAAATATCATAATTTTAGAAGGGGATGGAGTTAAAGTTTACGTAGGTGATGCGAATAAAGATGCGATTCTTAAAAAATTAATTTCTGATGTTAATGAAATCGGATTACTTAAGGATGTTTTTAAAGCGAATTTAATTGCATTAGTGTTTAGGGATCTTAAATCTTTAGTATTTCCTGTGTCGGTTGCAGCTTTTATGGATGCAATTAATCCTTGTGCTTTAAGCATTTTGCTAGTTATTCTTTCATTGCTTTATCATAGTCCTGATAAAAGGTTTATTTTGAAGACGGGGATAGCCTATAGTGGAGCAGTTTTCCTAACTTATCTTATTATGGGTTTAGGATTTTTGCACATTTTTAGTAATATCACCATTTTAAAGAATTTAATTTTAATTGTACCAATTTTTTTTGGGATGTTAAGTATTTATGGTTTTTTTGTAGGTGAAAGAAAAAATGTTCCAGAATCCTTCAGCAGAATAATGAATAAATATATAGAAAAGGTATCTAATCCATTGTCGGGTTTCGTTGCAGGATTTGTTACTGGGATTTTGGTGTTGCCCTGTAGTTCTGCACCTTATTTCATTGCATTAAATTTATTATCAGGGAGGGCCACTCAGTTTTCGGGATTCATTTTATTAGTCTTATATAACTTGATCATAGTTTTACCCTTTATTTTAATAACTATCGGGGTCCACACACTCCGAATACAAACAATTGATTTACGGATGTGGGTTTCAGGAAAAAGGAGATGGATAAATCTGTTAGTGGGTATAGGTTTAATATTATTAAGTTTATATTCATTAATAAGTTAAATAAAATTTACTTTTACTATTATTAAAATAGAATTATCATTAAACATAATGCGTTCGGTTATCGAACAAAATAAGATTATAGAGGATTTTGATTAACCTGCTTTTTTCTTATACAAGAATATAGAGCCATATGAATGACTGATAAATTAAGAACTACCCATAAACACACCACCACAACGAACCTGACACCCACAACAAGAAACCACAAACCACTCAAACCAAGGCCAACAACCCCTCAAACACCCCTTAAAACGAGTCCGCCAACCACCACACCCACGAGATCGATGGCTCACGCTACCTGAAGAGACCCCAAACTAAGCAGATTAAAACAGAAACAACTAAACACCATCTTCACACGAACCCTACCCAACGAAGTAACCAACACATGACCTGCCCAGAACACCCGCTTCAACACCGCAAACACCCACTCCACAGGCCTCCTCTTAGAACCAATCCAACCATTCCTCCACCTACCCCGGACACCCAACAGATGACCACGAACCCCACGCCTCATCATCGCATCCCAGCCCCCGAGGCTCCACTCCAAAGTAGCCTTTATCCCGGTACACCACCTCACCAGGCACAGAGAGATCCACCGCACTGTCATGCACACTCGCAGAAGTCGCCTCCACATCCCTGATCAACCCATGCTCCAGATCAGTCTTCACATGCACCTTATACCCGAACGTGGACCCATCACGCCTCTTAGCCCAAGCCCCATCCCTGCATCTCCGGGTCTTAGCCTCCTCCCCACGAGGCTTGTTGCTTGGCCCCGGATCAGCTGTGATGAAGCTCGCATCCTGAGCCACCCCCTTCCTGACCTTCAATCCCTTCACATCCAGCTGCCGCTGAAGCTCAGCCCAGATCAGCTGGTCCTTACCCGTCTCTGCGAGCCGCTCCCTTGTCTGCCAGACGGTTGAGTAGTCAGGCGGCTGCTCTGGGAATCCTAAAAAGTTCATGAAGTCGATTCTGGTGCTGGCCTGCCTTTCCAGTTCAGGGTCTGAGAGGCTGTACCACTGCTGGAGGACCAGCAGCTTAACCATTACTACTTCGTCGGTGTTGGGGCGTCCTCCTCGGCTTGTGTTGTTTCGGTAGAGGGATTTGATTATGGGTCTGAATTGTTCCCAGTTGATCTGTTTTTCGGCTTTGGCTAGTTTGTCTCCTAGTCGGGCTGTTTTTTGGTAGATTTTTTTCAGGATATGGGTGTCGAAGGACTCCATGGTGTCTTTGTGTCTGTTTTGATCTTTAAGTTTAACTGAGTGGGTGAAAAAACAGGTTAATCAAAATCCTCATTTATTAAAAAAAAGGGAAAAGGGAACTTAACGGCGTAGGAATATGCCAATAATAACGTCGTTTATCAAGAATTTTAACTGCCCGGCAAGCATGCTCATTGCCCAGAGGTAGTCTCCAGCCCAAATGACTGCGATTGATGACATGATGAATAGTCTACCAATAAATGCAGATGATCCTAATACCCCTTTGTGTTCTTTGGTGAAGAAGAAGTAAGTGATTACAGTTACTAATCCAACGAGAACAAGAATCCTACCAATTAAGTCAAAGGTTGACACGGGACTAAATAACTCAACAATAGTAATTCTTATCTGATCTAAAATCTGAGCTCTTGCCCAAGTAGGTAAGATCATTCCGAACCCAATTCCCATTGATATTGAGATTGGATATTTTGATATCCAAGCATATCTACGGGAGAGTCTTGTATACATCAATAAACCAAAGAAGATAACTATTAACCATTTGTAATCAGCTTTTTCTAAGATTGGCTTTATTGCATAAAAATCTGTCCAGTATAATCCTAAGATTGCCGAGTAAACTATAGCCCAGCCTACTACTACTCTTGTGCCCCATTTGAAGAAGAAGTTTTCTCCAAAAATTAGTGATAGCATGGACAACACAAAGACTGCTGCAACAAGTTTACCTAAAACAACTACATCCATTTTAATCTTCCTCCTTTTTAGCAAAATATTTGATACCAAAATAAGATAAGTTACCAAGTACTACGAAAATTACTGTGCCGATTCCCGCAAGATTAGCTAAATCAGCCATAACTGCACCTTCACCTAAATGTCCTGCTAATATTTCTAACATTGCAGCTTGACTTGACCCTGCAACATAACCAGTAACAGGATTATTTTTTCCAACGTAAGGTACAACATTAGGGACACAGTTACCAATAGTCATATGAACAGAAGTAACTTCGTAGGCTGGGTCACCTGCAACCCAGAATTGTCGGACTAGAGTATCAGGATAAGTGCATCCCCAGTAACCAATTATTAATAGATCAATATCATGTGCTTCCAGTATGTTTGGCTTTCCTCCTCTTTTAGCGACCTCTTTCAGAATAGGGACATCTAACAAGGGTTTACCTCTCCATTCTGTACCAAAATGTAGGTTATGTTGAATAGTGGGCAGCATTGCAGTAAAGTCCGCGTTCATTATGGCATGGGTTGCGTCACTGCCTACCGGAATGTAACCTAAATCTATCCAAGTAATACCGAAGTTGTTAATCATTGTTTGTGAAGGTTTTAACTCGCCTTTCATTAAATCAGCCATTTTAGCATTCCCATCTACTGAGCTTTGATATGTTATAATTTTCAGATCGTTTCTTACGACTTCGTCATAGATCATTTTCCAAGTAGCTATTAATATTGGTCCAGTGTCTGCCCATACGCTTAGATCGACGAAGCTATGCATCAGTACTACGCTTCCTCGGGGGAGGTTTTTTATTGTATCGTAATAGTCTCTGACATTACCTTGGATTTCGATTGGTAACCCAAGGGGATAAACTACTGGGATGGCTAACAGTAGAATGAATGTTATGTATACTAATCTGTAATCTAGCGAACCGAGTTTTTCCCAAATATTTTTTTGTTCTTTACCCATTTCAGCCACCTCCAATTGCCATTGTCCCTTGTTCTTTTCCAATTAAAGCTCTCAAAGCAACAATTATCCCCCCAACTGCTCCAGTGACGTTCGCGGGTCTTGTTCCACCGAGAGAAGGATATTTAGCAACGAATTCTCCGAATGCTGACATAAATGGAATATATGCTGTAAATAGGGGTATCTGACTTAATATGAACCCTACGCCAGATATTATCAGAACTGCGGTTTCCCAGTTTCTAAACCTCAAGACTCTGTACACTGCTCCACATTGGTATAGGAACATTACTGCATACATGCCCTGACTTTGAGGTTGGTAAATATTAAGAAGGTACCATCTAAATTCAGGTTTTCTCCATGATTCTAATCCTCCATATAAGACAGCAACAACGACCATGAGTGCCATCATTAGGAAGAAACTGCCTGTAATAATTCCTTGTTTCAATGTTCGGTTTCTCTTCCACATATTAATTTCAGCAGTTACCCCATAAACAGTACCTACTCCAAAAGCTATATAGGCTATGACTGTGGGGATTAGACCAAACCATGCTCTAAGATCGTTAAGTTCTTTAACATTAAATATAGCTTGGGCAATTAAAGTAAACCCAAGAAACGCTAATATAATGGTCGGTAAATCTTTTCTCCAAAAAGTTGTTGACATTTTTTCACCTCACATCCTAAAAAACGAAACAATATCTACTCCAATGGTACGGAGTAGAATTGCTAACGCAGTTATTGCTAAACTAAAGTATTTCATGTATTCTTCCACTTGAAGGCTATTTAGCATGTAGGGATTTTCAGTGACTTTTGCTCCAGCTGCGAATACTTCTTCTCCAATCATCATGTAGTCACATGTTAATGCAAAAATGTACATCGCAGTCCAACGTGTAGTACCACCAACAACTATTGCGCCTTGAAGTTTAGCAGCTTCCAGATGTACATATTGTAAGGTATTTTGTCTGCCAACCATTATTTTGAGTGCACAACCATCTCTTATGTAAGCCTCTGACGCAGCAGCAGCAAAAACCATCATACCTGTTCCGTAGAAACGTAGATCATTTGCTTTATCAAATTCTCCTACTTTGCCTTCTTTCAGATAAGCATCATCTATTGTTCCTTCAAGGAGAGGAATAGATTCTGGTTGGTTTGGAAGATGCATAATTAATCTTGCTCCAAGTTTTGCGGTGGCACTTGCAGAATAGCTTAATATCCCTACACCAGCTACAGTTTCACTTACAGCTTCACCAGTCAGTCCAGCACCACCAGAGCCAAAGGAGAAGTGAACGGGTTTCCTTATTTCAACAGCACGCCCGACTCCTTCTACTATAGCTTCTAAAGCAGCAATTGTACGAATTTTTGGTATTCCTTTGCCTTTACTAGCAAGAGACATATAATATGTCGTTAATCCAAAAAATAGAACTAGCCATAGTATATCCCATAAGCGATTATCTCTTAACACGATCATTCGTATAATCACCTAAGTTCATTTAACTCATTTAGTATTTAAAATTTCGGTGAAATTTTAAATATATATTATTAAAAAATAGAGGATTTTGATTAACCTGCTTTTTTCTTATACAAGAATATAGAGCCATATGAATGACTGATAAATTAAGAACTACCCATAAACACACCACCACAACGAACCTG
>VGJH01000017.1 GCA_016867505.1 Candidatus Bathyarchaeota archaeon | reverse complement strand
TTCCTTTTAATGAATTTAAAATTTCAGCAAAAAAAAGTGAAATATCTATAAAAATTCATAATGAAGAGCAACCCCAACCTGCAAGTGACGTTGAAGGTTTTGTAAATTATTTTCGAAGTCGATTTGATCGACTTGAGGGAATATTAAAAAGAAGGATCGATTTACGTGATGCCATATCTATTAGTAGCACTTTTAAACAACCATTAAAAACAAAATTAAAAACAATTGGCATTGTAACCGAAAAAAGAATGAGGGGCCCTAGACTTTTCATTGAGATGGAGGATAAAGATTCTAGTATTTCTATAATGGCGATGGATGATAATGTCATTCGCTATGGATTAGAAATTCAAGAGGATCAAGTAATTGGGGTAGATGCAGTTAAGTACACTGAGGATCTTCTAGTAGCTAATTCTTTTATTTGGCCAGATGTACCAACTAATCAGCCTCATAGAGCTAGTGAAAATCTATGTGTAGCTTTTCTTGCAGATGTTCACATTGGCAGTAAATATTTTAGATCAGATTTATTTAATAAATTTATAAAATGGTTAAATCTTGAGCTTGGGCCTCCACAATCTAAAGAACTTGCTTCGAGAGTAAAATTCGTGATAATTGCTGGTGATTTAGTTGATGGTATTGGTATTTATCCTGAACAATTAAATGAATTAGATATTGCTGACATTCATGAACAATATGATACAGCAGCTGAAATTCTGAAAGAATTCCCTGATTACATTGAATTTGTTATCATCCCCGGAAATCATGATGCTGTTCGACATAGCATGCCACAACCTCAAATTCCTTTAAAATATGCTGAAAAATTGTATTCAGATAAACGAGTCAAAATGTTAGGAAGCCCCTGTAGATTAAATTTGGATGGTGTTGAAATACTAGTTGAACATGGTAAATCTTTAGATGATATTCTAAGTTCTACACCCGGTTATGATTTTCATGAACCAATAAAAGCCATGGAATTATTATTCCGCTGTCGTCATCTAGCTCCTCATTATGGACAGACTACTCCAATCGCTCCCGAAAGTGTAGATCGATTAGTCATTAAAGAAATTCCTGATGTTATGGTTATGGGGCATGTTCATATTAATCAAACTAAAAAATACAAAGGTGTTACCCTAGTCTCAACAGGGTCATGGCAAGATCAAACTCCTTTCCAAAAAAGAATGAATTTGTCACCAACGACAGGTATTGCTACCATTTTTGATCTGCAAACACATCAATGCATTAATCTTGACTTCAATAATTTCGAGTAACTCCTTTACCAATCAAATTTGCTAAACGAACCGGTTCAGGAATTCTACAAAGTATAGCAGCCTGTTTTAAAATTTTTAAACCCCAAACTGAAGATTCTCCAATTATTTCATAAAATATTTTTTGGTCTCCCTTCTTTACTTCAGCTGAATACAATTCACCTAAATCTGTTATTAATCGCCATTTTTCCATCCAATTTGGATACAATTTTTTAATTGCATTAAGCATTTTTACACTATCTGGCCTTTTACCCATATAGATTATGACTGGCTTACCTGTCAGTAAATTTACTTTTTTTGCATCAACTAAATTAAAACCAGCAAAAGATATTCCACCTAGAATAATTACGTCATAATTCATGTTTCTTATCATTTTTAAAAGGTTTTCAGTTGCATCATATCCATCAATTGAAATTTCAGTAAATCTGACTTCTTTAATAGTTATTCCCACTGTGTTCACAGCACAAAGTAGTGTTTTATTAAAATTTAATCTGGGGAAACCTTTGAAACTACCATCTTCTACTCCGATAATGCTGTAAACATTTTGATTACTCAATATTTCTCTAATTTACCTTTGATTTGGCATTTAATAAGGAACTGGGGATACACCTTTTTAGAAACTCTTATTTGCCCTGATTTAATGATTATTTTTTCAAGACCTCGTAAAGCCTCAGAATCTACATCTTTATCCATAACCAGAGTTCCACTGCATTCAATTCTAAAAGGACCCATCTCTCTACTAATTTCAAGTATATCATTTTTTGATAATGTAACTTCTCCCTCATCATCAACGGTAAGTACAAAGTTTCCATTAAGCGCTGAATTTGATGAGTTACTAAAAGTATTATCAGAATCGTTTACTGGAGCATCTCCATTTATGAATGCTTTTAATGCTGAGTTTACTACATCACTGACTCTTTTACCATCTTTTTTTGCCATCGAAAAAACTTCATTGTATAGTCCTGTATCTAAACCTCTTATGGCAACAGTTTTTCGAGTCATAGTTTACGGTTCAACCTGATTACTTGTTTATATGTTTACATGTTAACAAGTAATCTTATAAGCTTATCGACAACGATGTTTCTCTTGCCGACAACCGGTATATTCTGGAGTTTGACTGTATGGTGCGAGTGTTTCCCTTTAAAGATCCCTTAACCGGTGATAAAAGTCGATCGGTCAATAGACCGTCTTCAGCTGAGACAAATTTTGTCAAATACACTCAGGTTTTTAGAAAACTGCTTCTTTTAAATGAAAGAAATGATTTTGCTACTACTTTGAAAAATATTCAGGAGTTGCTTAGCTTCAGTGAAAATATTTTTAGTAGTCCTGCTGTAGCTGAATCTTTCTTATATTTTTGTTTACATGGAGCAGCAACTGCTTGGGTCCTTCAGACTGAATTAAACATGCCTGAAGCCACTGTATATAGGACAATTAAACGATTAAGAGCTCTTAATCTTGTTAGTCCTGCAGTTAAAGTATCTAAAATTCAATCATCAAAAGGTGGACCTCGACCAACCGTATGGTCTCTTGAAAGTGCTACTGGAGATGAAGTCGCTAACGCTCTTAAACACCATTATAAATTATTGAGTCCAAAATATCGTGTTGCAGAGGAAATTGCTCAGACAATCTTGGATCAGTTTGCCATTAAAGGGAAAGAGGAGATTAGTTATCGCGATCTTGTTCAACAGATTAGAGAGATGAAAATCCCGTTTAAAGCTCCTGACATTGCTGAATTAGCTGCACAATATCTTGGTGAGCGTGGCGTTAAGGTTTGGCGTTAAGCTAAATTATAGTATAGAATGCCATCATTTTTATTTTCAATCACTTCATTTTTGTTCTTTAAGTAGAATAAATGTGCAAAAGTTTCAGTTGCAGCCATTCTTTTAGTCCAAAAATCCATCTCTGGCCAAGGCCTGCTATCCCAACTTACTCGGCTGCTTATTTGATAAATTGTTTTTTCTCCTTTAGTTATAGCATCCTTGATTTCATTGCATCTTGATTTATGGTGAACATGTAATTGGTTAACGCGTTCAGATAAATTAGTAAAATTATATTCATGTCCCGGTAGTACAATTTTTACTGATAACTCGTTAATTTTTTTGAGACTTGTTAAATAATCATTTAATGGATCGCGTTCACCCCATGTATGCATAGCGACATGACTAGTAATTTTTGGTAGAACATGGTCACCACTGAAAAGGATTCTATTGTTAGCATCATACAAGCAAATATGCTCTCTAGCATGGCCGGGAGTCCAAAAAATTCGTAAATTAGTATTTTCTAATTTGAGTATCTGATTATCTTCAACAATTTTATCGATATTAAAGGGCTTAGGTGGTGGTCTTATACTGTTTTCAAAGCGTCCAAAAAGCGGTGTAATATCTCCACCACCCATTTCTTTAATTTCTTCAATTGATAAACGTGAGAGATCTTTCCAGTACGCTTTTTCTTTATTTTGTTTATCGATAAGCGATTGGTGGGCGTATAATTTTGAATTACCTTTTTGGCGAATTAAATCAATAAGACCAACATGATCCCCATGAAAATGTGTTGGAATAATATTTTCGATATCGATAATTTTTGCATTTAATACCGTTAATTGTTTTTCTAATGCATCGTAAGCGTCTTTTGCATTTATGCCAGTATCAATTAGTGTTTTTGAATCAGAAAGATAATAACAAAAAGTATAGCCTAATGGGTTAAATCGCATTGGAATTTTGAATTGAAATATACCTTCTTTAATTAACATTAATTCACCTTAGTAGTTGAAATTGTCTTCTTCATAAACTTTTGATTACTCTTAAAGTCTTTACTTACACAAAAATGTTTGATCATTAAAATGTTGGGAAAAAGTTATTAGTTTTCTTTTTTCCAAATAGTTCCTTCTGCATTATCCAATAATATGATTCCTAATGATGCTAATTTTTTTCTAAGTGCATCTGCTTTTTCATAATTTTTATTCCGACGATATTCATTGCGTAAATCAATAACTACATTCACTAAATTTTGTGTTAACTCATCTCCAATTGATTCTCGCTTCTGGAAGAATCCGAGTGAATCCAATAGTTTTTTATAAATTAGATACACTTTTAATAGTACACCCTTGTTTATGTTTTTTGAAAGATAATCGTTTATTAATCCGCTAATATTATGAAGAGACTCTATAGCAGTATGACTATCTAGATCATCATCCATTGCTGTTTCAAAAGACAATTTTTGATTCTCGATTTGTTTTATTATTTTTTCCTCCTCCTGATCATAATCGAGTTTATTTTCTTCACCTCTTAAAGTTGCTTCAGCTAGATTCAAAGTATTTTCAAGTTTCTTAACGCTATTAGTAGCTACTATCATAGCATCTTCAGTATAATCGAGTGGTCTACGATAATGTGTGTTTAAATAAAAATATCTGAATGCATCTGCATTATATTTACTAAGAACTTCATCGAAACTAACAAAATTGCCTAAGCTTTTACTCATTTTTTTACCGTTAATCATTAAATGTCTAATATGTAACCAATTACGAACAAACAGCTTTCCTGTCAAGCATTCAGTTTGAGCTATTTCGTTTTCATGATGTGGAAAAACTAAGTCTTCTCCTCCCGCATGGATATCTAAAGTGTCGCCTAGAAGGCTTCTAGTCATGACACTGCATTCTATATGCCAACCCGGGCGACCACGCATACTGATTTGGGCTCCATTATAAATAAAACTCGCATCCCACGCTATTCCCTCTTCATTTTTGCTTCTATTATCTTCCTCAAGTGTACTTTTTTTCCAGAGAGCAAAATCTTGAACCGATTCTTTCTCGTACTCGTCTTTCTTCACTCGATCAGTTATCTGAGTCTCTGATAATTTGATTCCACTTAATTTTCCATATTCTGGGAATTTATCTATATCAAAATAAACTCCATCTTCTGTTAAATAAGCCACATTTTTATCGAGTAAGGCTTGTATGAATGTTATCATTTGTGGTATGTATACAGTTGCTCTCGGGTATGCAATTGCTCTTTTAATATTTAGAAGGTCAAGACCTCTGAGAAAACTCTTAGTATATTTTAAAGTAAATTCTTTAATAGGTATTTTATTTAATATAGAGTCACGAATTGTTTTGTCATCGATGTCCGTTATATTCATTATTAGTTGAACATTATAACCCCTATATTCTAACCAACGATGAAGCATGTCTGTGACAATAAAACTTCTAAAATTACCAATATGTGGATCGCTATATACAGTAGGACCACAGGCGTATGCTTTTACTACTCCTGGTGAAAGTGGTTTGAATGATTTTTTATCTTTTGATAATGTATCAAAAAATTTTATATTATTTAACATTTTAAATATCTCCAGAACTTTGATTAACTACTTCACATAGGTGAATGATATTTGAAGCTATATTCTCTGACACAATAATCTCATTCTTCCCGTGTCTTAAGTAACTTGGTTTCTTCTGTTCTTTATAAGCTTTCATTACTTTAAACGATCATTTAACTTTTTTAGAGACTCATTAAGACGAATCCTACCCGCTTCAGAAGTTATATCGCCTCTAGTTGCCTCAATTACACTTCTAATTATATCCAGTTTACGGCGCAGTCCTTTGAGAAGAAGCGAAGCATCCTCCATCGCAATAAGATTAAGATATATTTCTTCCATTTTTACCAAATATCTTTCAGCGTTTTCAAAGTCTCCAACTCGTAAAGAATCTAATGCTTCACGACGAAGTTCACCAGGAACATCTCCTAACCCAAGCAAGTATTGGAATGAAGTCACTTCCAAATCTTCAATTAATGGAAAGCTGTTTCTCTTTTGTAGATTAAATAAAATTGAAGCTTCTGAATATTCCTCTTTTGCTGCTTCTACTTCCTCATAAAAATCTAATTCAGGGTAAATCTGACTAAATATTTTAGTTTCCTGAAGAACTTTTTTCACTTCAATAAGGTTTGATTCTGCTTTCAAAAAATCTTTGTTATGAATAATTAATATTGCCTGTTTACTTAACATTCGAGCTTTTCGAGCTCTATTTAATACTTCATCTCGAGCTTTCTCTCGTGCATTAAGTTCTTCTGTAGCTCGTTTGATAATGTCATCAAGCATTTTATCCTATACTAACTTAATTATCAGTGTTATATTGCCTCCGTTTGATATTGTTCATTTAAAGAGATTCTTAATATTTTTTTCAAATATTACTGTTAAATGTTTTTTTAATGAATAGTTTTTTAGGTAATGAAAAGAATTTTTAATGATTTCTGGAGGTAGGTGATGTTAATGAGTTTAGGAATTAAAGATGCTGAAAAGTTTTCAAAAGGTTTCAATGCTAATCCTAAAAATCTTTTGGCTATGAATGCGGTTACGAAATCTGGATTAGGCGCTGTTTCAATGAAGAGACAGCGAATAAATGAAATTAACCATGTATTTAGTAATTTAATTATTTCTCCCACAGCGACAAATCAAAAAAGTACTGGTCGGTGTTGGATGTTTGCGGGCTTAAATACCTTGAGATTGGACTCATGTAAAAAATTAGGTGTTGATCAATTCGAGTTTTCTCAAACATACACCATGTTTTGGGATAAACTCGAGAAAGGTAACTACTTCTTAGAAGCTATTATTGAAACCCGGAAAGAACCTGTGGATAGTCGTTTAGTCATGTGGCTACTTCAGAACATTGTCCCTGATGCAGGCCAATGGGATATGTTTGTGAATTTAATAAAAAAATATGGTGCTATACCTAAATCAGTCATGCCTGAAACAGAAAGTAGTAGTAATAGTCAAAGAATGAACAGCTCTCTTATAGGAAAATTAAGAGATGCCGCAAAAGATATTCGTGAAGCAGCTGAAAGAGGAGCCAGTCTCTCTGAACTAAGAAAAATTAAAAACCATTCATTAGAAGAATTCTATACTATATTAGCTATTCATCTTGGTGAACCACCTAAAAAATTCATTTACCAATGGAGAGACAAGAAAGGCGATTTTCATAGAGAAGAATTCACACCAATGAGTTTTTATCAAAAATATTGCGGATTTGACTTAGATGACATGGTTTGTCTGATTAATGCGCCAACAAAAGACAAGCCATATAATAAAATGTATACAGTGAAATATCTTGGAAACGTTGTTGGTGGGGAGATCGTTCGTTATTTGAATGTGCCTATCAAAATTATGAGTGACACTGCTTCCTCTATGATTAAAGATGGTAAAGGTGTATGGTTTGGTGCAGATACTGGCAAGTATGGAGACCGGGACATGGGGGTTTTTGACACTGAATTATTTGATTATGAACTTGTGTATGGTACCTGGTTGAAGATGGATAAGGCAGCAAGGCTTAATTATTGTCAGAGTAGAATGGGGCATGCAATGGTTTTTACTGGTGTCGATATTGATGAAAAAGGAGAATCCCAAAAATGGCGAGTTGAAAATAGTTGGGGAACAGAGATTGGTGATAAAGGTTACTTTGTAATGAACCAAGAATGGTTTAATGAATATGTATTCGAAGTAATGGTATCCAAAAAATATCTTTCAAAAGAACTTTTAAATGTGTTAGATGAAAAACCAGTCGAACTTCCTCCTTGGGATCCAATGGGGGCTCTAGCATAATTTCTTTTGACCTGAATAAAATTATACTCTTTTTATTAAAATAATATATATAATATGATAATATATCCCTCTCTTTTTAACATGTTTATTATAAGATAAATTAAAAAATAAGCATAATATTACTTAGTCACATGTCGCCAATAAGTATCTATCCTCATTATTTACAATTCTCAGAAGATGAGGAAAAAATTCTTCAAGACTGTCTTAAAGTTACTAATTCTGGAATAAAGAGAACAATAATTCTTGCATTAAAAAACTATCATGAACAATTAATTAACAGTCCAGAATCTGGAAGTAAAGATGACGAATTAGCTGAAATTAAAAATATTTTATATAACCTCTCAACTCACCTCGAAGAAAATAATGGTTTAATAAAAAAAGCACTAGATATCTAACTTACTTTCTAAATTATTTTCATCAAAGACTATATTTAAATAAAAAACATTATTTATTTATGTCTAATGATTGTGTATTTTGTAGGATTTTAGAACATAAAATACCTTCAAATATTATTTATGAGGATAAAAATAACTTAGCATTCCTTGACATCAATCCCTCAGCTCCAGGTCATACTTTGATTATTCCTAAAAAGCATAAAATTCGAGTAGAAGATCTTTCGATTGAAGAAGTTAGAAGCCTCTTTTCTATGCTTCATTTATTATTAAAACCAATATGTGAAGCGATGAATGCTGAAGCAACAACTATTGCCATAAATAATGGTCCTGAAAGTGGTCAAGATATTCCACATGTACATATTCATGTTATTCCAAGAAAAATTAACGATGGTAAAGGGGTTAGTCAAGTTTTGTTAAGAGCAAGCAATTTCAAAACGGAGGATTTTAACGAAATTGCTGCAAAAATTAAAGAAAAAATTAATTGATTTGATATGGCCAAGCTGTGAGACTGCCATCTAAAAACTTTACTTTATTATATCCTGCTCCTCGAAGGATTCTTTCCGCTTCATATGCTCTAACAGAAGTCTTACATATTGTGAAAATTTCTTTGTTTTTATTTACTTCTCTTAGTCTGTATCTTAACTCCTCTAATGGAATATGTTGTAGCCTGTTATCAATAAATGGCTGATTTTTTATTTCGGAAACTGTTCTGACATCTAGTATTATAAAATCATCCATGCTTTGTATTTTTTGCCATAATTCATTCGCTGTAATGCCATTAGCTAAACCTTCAATTTTATTTCGTATAATATTTGCTGCATGTATAACTGCATCAATAGCGGTAGAGTATGGTGGAGCATACCCTAAATCAAGGTTGGCAACATCATCAACAGTACCGGAACAAGACAATATTGTAGCGATAACATCAAGTCTTTTAATTCCTTCGCCAGCTCCAATTACTTGAGCTCCTAGGATTTTTTTACTTGCTTTATCCGCGATCAATTTGAGTATAAACATCTTAGCTCCAGGGTAATAATCAGATATATCCGTCCTTGGCGCAATTGCACTTACTGGTGTAAAACCTTCTTTTTTTGCTTCTTCTTCGCTTAGACCTGTTTTTCCTGCATTGAATTCAGCTACTTTAAAAACTGTGGTGCCAAGAATTCCCGGAAATTTTGTGCTCCCACCAGTAATGTTGTCACCTATTACTCTTCCATGTTTGTTTGCAGTTGATCCTAGAGGTATGTATACTTTTTTATTTATCAATAGGTGAGTATTCTCAACACAGTCGCCTCCAGCGTAAATATCCGGATCATTTGTCTGCATGAACTCATTGACTTTTATTGCTTTTGTTACTCCAATATCAAGTCCAGCCTCAGTAGCTAGTGATGTGTTTGGGCGAACTCCCACTGCAATAATAATTAGATCAGCTGGGTAACTAACTCCATTTGAAGTTTCAAGACCAATAACTTTTCCATCTTTACCAAGTATCTTTTGTACTTTTGTTCCTAGAATAACTTGAATATTTTTTGTTTTCAAATAATTTTGTAATAGAAGTGAAAACTCTGGATCTAAGAGGTTAGGCATTACAAAATTCATCATCTCAATAATAGTGATGGATGAAGCTTTAGGAAATGCTCCGCATAACTCCATACCAATTAATCCTGCACCAACAATGACAATTTTTTCAGCACCATCATTTACTGCGTTCTTTATAGAAATAGCATCGCTTATTGTGTGAAGTCTATGAACTCCTTTGAGATTAATTCCTTCAATAGATGGTTGAACTGGAGAAGCACCCATTCCTAAAACAAGTTTATTATAAGGAATATCATAAATCCAACCTTTATCCAGATCTTTAACAGTTACTGTTCTCCAAGCTCTATTAATCTTAATTGCTTCTGTTCTTCCATAGATTTTTACATCTTTTTGGGATTTGAAAAAGGTCTCATCTCTTATTTGCCCTAGATTGTTGCGGAGAAGAGTTTTATGATCTTGTATTAAGCCCTCAATATAGAATGGTGTTCCACAACTTGCATAGCTATAGACATCATTACGTTCAATAATTGTGATCTCTGCATCAGGGTCTCTTCTTCTTACTCGAGCTGCTGTCTTTGGTCCAAGAGCTGCTCCACCTATGATAACAATTTTATTACCCATTATTATCCCCGTGGATTCATTATCAGAAAGTTGTCGATGCTAATAAGTTGAAATGTTTTAATTGGTAATATTCCGCGATACATTGATGAACAAGCATCTCTAGAAACATGTTATGATGGATCTTTATCAACCATTTAAAATTGGAGATCTTGAAATTCAAAATAGATTCATAAGAAGTGCGACTACTAGTGCCTTTTCAGATGAAGCTGGAGGCATTAAACCGGAAATCATTAAAGTATACGAAAACTTGGCAAAAGGTGGTGTAGGTCTTATCATTAAAGGTCATTTGTTTATCTCTACTTCAGGTAAGGCACATCAGGGTATGGCTGGAATATCCGATGATTCTCATATACCTAAACTTCAAGAACTGACCGATGCTGTACATAAAAATAATGGAATCATTTTCGCGCAAATAAACCATGGTGGAATAAATGCATCATTAGGAGAACGAATGGGACCTTCAAGGTATGAATTATCGAATGGAGTAGCCCACAAAATGAGTGTCCCCGAAATATGGAATGTTATTGAAGCCTTTGGCAATGCTGCTCAACGTGCTGTTGATGCTAATTTTGATGGCATTCAAATTCATGCAGCTCATGGTTATCTCTTAAGCAGTTTTTTGAGTGCCCTAACAAATCAACGTGACGATGAATGGGGAAAAGATCTCAGGTCAAGAATGAAAATTGTTGAAGAAGTAAATGATGAAATTCGTGGAAGAATTGGTTATGAAGTTCCTTTAAGTATTAAATTGAATTGTGATGATTTTAGTCCAACTGGTTTTACAGTTGAGGATTCAAGTAAAGTAGCAGAAGCATTAGCTTTACGAGGGATTGATCTAATTGAAATTAGTGGCGGTGGTATAGGTAGTGTTCCCACTCTACGATCACGAGCAATACATTCGGATCCGATTTTTAAAGAACTTAGTTTTGCTAGCCATTGTGAAAAAATTCGAGCAGTT
>VGJH01000016.1 GCA_016867505.1 Candidatus Bathyarchaeota archaeon | reverse complement strand
ACAATTTGCGGAAAAAATTGAAGAGCAACTTGCCTTAAAAAATCTTAATTTCAAAGATTTAGATTTAAGAGTTGAAAATCATAAGATAAATCAAAGTAAAATAATCCTAAAAAAAATTGATCCAATTATTTTAATAAAATCGGAAGAAAAAAAAGTTGAATCAAACTCTACTCCGATACTAGAATTAAAAGTAGCAAAAGTTCTTGAAGTCAAAGAACATCCACAAGCAGACAAACTTTGGATACTTCAAGTTGATTTAGGAACAGAAAAGAGACAATTATGTGCAGGCCTTAAGCCATATTACCCAAATCAATCTGATTTATTGGGAAAACACCTCGTAATAGTCACGAATTTGAAGCCAACAAAACTAAGAGAGGAAACAAGTCAAGGCATGTTACTGGCAGCAGATGGAGGATCAAATGTGGGAGTATTATTGGCGCCTAATACCCTTCCCGGGGCTCTAGTAAACGTAAGAGGCATAACGGGGTTAGGTCTTTCTGAGATAACAATAGATATTATTACTAAGCTTAAGATGGAAGCAATAGCTGGGTTTGCATACATTAATGGTGAATTGCTAAAAACTGAATCTGAAACAGTGATTGTAGATAAAAAAATTGATGGAAAAATCAGATAATCAATTTTAAATATTTTTAATTTTTTTATTATGCCTTAAATGTTGCGCTTCATTAATCAGACTGATACACATGGGGCGAGATCCAGTTTGCGGGATGCATGTAGATGAAGAACATGCAGCTTTCAAAGTAGAGCAGGGTGGGAAGACTTATTATTTTTGCAGTGAAGGGTGCATGCTTACATTCCAGCAACCTGATGTTGAACTTAAAAAACTGCGAAACTTAGCGATATTTAGTTTAATCTTAGGTCTTTGGCTCATGGTCATTATGTTCGTGCATGAACCTCCCTTTTTTAGCCATCATATTTGGGGCCTTTTATTGGCTACTCCTGTACAATTCGTTGCTGGTTATAGGTATTATCGAGGAGCATGGGGGGCTCTTAAAGCTAGAACTGCAAATATGGATACTCTTATTGTAATTGGTACAACAACTGCGTGGGGCTATAGTACATTTGTTGTGTTATTTCCTCATTTAGCTCCAAGCATGGAAGTCTATTTTGATGCCTCAGCGATGATTCTTGCGTTAATATTAGTTGGCAAATATTTGGAAGAGGTGGCACGTGGAAGAGCCTCTGAAGCTGTTCGTAAACTGTTAGATCTTCAACCCCCTACTGCTACTGTTGTGAAAGAAGATGGTTCAGAGGAAATTGTTGGTGTAGAAACCATTATGCCTATGGATATTCTTCGAGTTAAACCAGGAGAAAAAATTGCTTTAGATGGGATACTCACAGAAGGAGCCAGCAGCATAGATGAGAGCATGATCACTGGTGAAAGTATTCCAGTCTCCAAAAAAGTTGGAGACGAAGTTATTGGTGGAACAATAAACCGTGAGGGGAGTTTCAAGATGGAGGTAACAAAAATTGGTATGAATACTACTCTACAACAGATTGTGCAGATGGTTGAAGAAGCTCAGTTAAGTAAAGCTCCAATTCAAAGACTTGCTGATGTTGTCGCAGCTTATTTCACACCTGCTGTACTAATTATTGCCACATCAGCATTCCTTGGTTGGTATTATGTTGCACATAGTTCCTTTGGTTTTGCTTTTACAGCTTTTGTCGCAGTAGTAATTGTTGCATGCCCCTGTGCCATGGGAATCGCAACACCAACAGCTATTCTAGTAGGCGCAGGGTTAGGTGCGCAGAATGGAATTTTAATTAAAAATGGTGAGTTTCTTGAAAAAGCAAGAAGCCTTCAAGCCGTTGCATTCGATAAGACTGGTACACTTACCAAAGGCGAGATTGTAGTTACCGATGTTTATGGTAATGATTCAGACAAACTCTTAGCTGAAGCAGCGAGTTTGGAAAAATTAAGCGAACATCCCATTGGTGCTGCAGTAGTTAAACATGCTCAAGATAAAGGACTTATCTTATTTGAAACAAAGAACTTTGAGGCTTTAGCTGGTCGAGGTATAAAGGGGACTGTTAATGGCAATAATTATGTTATTGGTACAAGCCGTTTAATGACCGAACTAAATATTGACACAACAGCTGTTCAGAAAAAAGCAGATGAACTCTATGATCAGGGGAAGACACTAGCAATCGTAGCTATGAACGGGGTAGGTGTTGGGTTAATCGGAGTTGCTGACGAATTAAAAGACAATGCCAAAGAAGCTGTTAAAAGATTAAAAGAAATGGGACTCAAAGTCGTCATGATTACTGGTGATAATAAACGTACCGCAGCTGCTATTGCTAAGCAAGTTGGTATTGATGAGTATGTCTCAGAAGTTCTTCCTGAAGATAAGGTAAAAGAGATTCAGAAACTGAAAGAAAATGGATTCATTGTTGGGATGGTTGGAGATGGTGTAAATGATGCTCCGGCTCTTGCTGAATCTGATGTTGGTATAGCTCTTGGTAGTGGAACAGACGTAGCATTAGAGACTGGAGGAATTGTTTTAATCAGAAACAACCTAATGGATGTACCAACTGCTATCGAGCTTAGTAAAAGAACTTATTCAAAAATTGTTCAGAACTTGTTTTGGGCCTTCTTTTATAATACTGCTTTAATCCCTGTAGCAGCTGGAATTTTAATTCCTTGGGGGATTCAGATGAACCCCATTTTTGCTGCAGGTGCAATGGCCTTAAGTAGCTTCACTGTGGTGATCAACAGCCTTTTACTACGGAGGTGGAAGCCTAGAGGATGAGCTCTGAGATTGTGAAGATTATTCCAATTAAAAGAATGGATTGCCCGACTTGTATTCTAACACTTGAAAAACAAATTAAAAAAATTCCTGGAGTAAAAGACGTTAAAGGTAATTATTTAAAAAAAACCATTAATGTGACTTTTACCGAGTCTTCTCATTTAGTTTCAATAGAGAAAGTAATTGAAGATCTTGGTTATGAGATTTCATACAAAAAATATCCTTCACCATTTGATCGAATTAAAGGATTTTTGAAACAAGATTTCAGTGAAATCCAACCATTATCAGATAAAGATTTTGGGATAAAAGTTCTTCAAGCTAAAAAAGTGGTTGCTGTATTATTTGGTTCAAGATCCTGTCCTGCTTGTCAGCTTGTTAAACCAAAATATAATCAGTTAGCTAACAAGTATAAAGGAGAATTACAATTTTTCGAGATGGATGTAGAATTTTCTGATACTTGGAAAAATTATGATGTCTTGGGTATACCTACCATCATTATTTTTAAGAATGGTGAAACTATAGAAAATTTTACTTCAACACTTAATATTAATGAGTTGGAGAAGAGCTTAACAGATTCAAAATAAGAAATAATTATAGATAACCTGTCATACAGGTACAAAAGTCTAGTGATATTCAATGAAATCTATCAGCCATAATGGTGTCATCGTACCAGCAAAGTATGTTGGCCAAAAACTTTCAGTCAAAATTAGAGGTAGCTACTTTATTCTTAACGATGAACAGGAGGAGATGGCTGTGGCTTGGGCAAAGAAAATTGGGGCTCCCTATGTTGAAGACCCTGTTTTTGCAGATAATTTTCATAAAGATTTTTCAAAAAAAATTGGGCAAACTGTAAAAGCTGGAGATGTAGACTTTTCAGAAATTTACAAGGATGTAATACAGGAACGAGAGTTAAAAGCTCAATTACCTTCTGAAATAAAAAAGCAACAAACAGCTGAAAGGAAGAAAATCCGTGAAGAAAATAAAGAAAAATATGGTTGGGCCACTGTTGACGATGAAAAAATTGAAGTTGGAAATTATACGGTGGAACCTGACAGCATTTTCATGGGTCGGGGACAACATCCTTGGAGAGGTATGTGGAAAGAGGGCCCTACTTATGAGGATATTGAATTAAACTTGAGTCCTGATTCCCCAATACCTGAAGGTAACTGGAAAAAAATTGTATGGGATGATGAAGGTATCTGGATTGCCCGTTGGCGTGATAAGTTAAGTGGGAAAATTAAATATGTATGGCCAGGAGATACAAGTTTCATCAAGCAAAATAAAGATGTTGAAAAATATGATAAAGCTAAGCTCTTAGCAAAAGAATTAGTAAAAATCAAAGCCCACATTGAAAGCAATCTTAGTAGTAAAGATGTGAAGCGAAGAAAAATTTCTACAGTATGCTATTTAATCGATCATCTGAAGTTTAGAGTCGGTGACGAAAAAGATGAGGAAGAAGAAGCTGACACAGTTGGGGCCTCAACTTTACGCCCAGAACACCTATGTTTTAACGACGATGGGACTATTACCTTTGATTTTTTAGGTAAAGATAGTGTACGAATGGTAATTAAAGCTAATATTAACAAAGAAGCAATTAAAAATCTTAAGGAATTCTCAAAAACAAATGGAGAGCCTCTCTTTGAAGGGGTTAATAGCAATCAAGTTAGTGATTTTTTAAACGAGGTAATGAGTGGTCTTAGTGCGAAAGTATTTAGAACTTATTATGCCACTGATGCAGTTAAAAATAAGTTGTATGAATTAAAAATTCATGACAACGTGCCTGAATATGTTAAAAAACATGGAGCACTTTTAGCAAATTTAGAAGCAGCAATAATCTGCAACCATAAACGCACAATCCCTAAAACATGGGAGAAAAGCCTTCAACAGAAAAAAGATAAACTCAGACAACTTGAAATTATGCTGAAAATAGATGATAAAAAATCCCGAGAAAAGATACAAGATCTAGAAAAATCCTATAAGAAGAAACTAATGCAAACAGAGAAATCACTTGAAGAAGCTGAAACAAAACAATCTATACTAAAAAATAAATTTGATGAGTCTCAGAAACAAGGAAAAGATACTAAAAGTCTTAAAAAACAGCTAGAAAAAACTAAAAATATAGTTAAGCTTACACGTGAGCGAGTTAGGAAATTAAAAAACAATCATTTAGCTGCCTTAGAAAAACTGAAAAAACTAAGAGTTGAACGACAAAAAAAGAACCAAGAAGCTATTGAAAAAATGAAGTTACAAACACAAGCCCAAGAAATTACTAAAGATTACAACCTTGGAACAAGTTTGAAGAACTATGTTGATCCTCGAATATATTATGACTGGGGTAGAAAAGTTGGCTTTGATTGGAAAAAATATTATCCCATTACTTTGCAGAAAAAGTTCAGTTGGATCGAAAAAAACTGATTCTTCAATTAAAAATGATAAAATATTACGCAGAAATTTTTCTATCCGTATAATCTTCTATTAGATCAACAATTTTATTGAAGCTTGTTGTTGCATCTGCATCAGGGTGTTCAGCTACAAAGGGTTTTCCTTCATCAGAATCTATTGCTATTCTTGGATCTAGGGGGATTGTTCCTAAGAATAGAATATCCATCTCCTCCGATACTTTTTTGCCTGCTCCTTCCCCGAATAAATTAACTTGTTTACCACAATGAGGGCAAGTAAATCCACTCATATTCTCAATTATCCCAATAATTGGTGCTTTCATTTGATTCGCAAATGTTACTGATTTCTCAACTACGTCTGCGCTTACTTGACTTGGTATTGTAACAATTATCACGCCATCAATTTCAGGTAATAGCTGGAGTACGCTTAAAGGCTCATCTCCTGTCCCTGGTGGGAGATCAATTAAAAGGTAATCAAGATCTCCCCAGTCAACATCAGCCATAAACTGACGGATAGCTGCCATTTTCAGAGGGCCTCTCCAAATTACCGGAGTTTCTTGTGCTGGCAAGAGAAAGTCCATTGATATTGTTTTAATTCCAAGCGTGCTGGATGGTGCTTTAATCCCCGATTCGTCAATGTCTAATACTTCACCTTTAAGTCCAAGCATTTTTGGTACCGTAGGGCCATGGAGATCTGCATCGAGCACTCCAACTTTTTTGTTTCTCATTGCTAGTACGGCTGCCATATTAACGGTGACTAGGCTTTTACCAACTCCCCCTTTTCCACTCATGACAGCAATTTTTGTTTTAATTTTTTCCATTCTTTGCTTAAGACGCTGCAGCTCTTCGATTCTTTGAACAAAGCCTTCTCCTTTTTGATTATCTTCGCCTACCATTGTTTATTCACTGAAGCTGATTCACCTTAATGGTTATAACTAATTGAAAAAGTGAACTGATTTTATAGATTTATCTAAAATTTTGATAATTAGGATAAGGATATTTTAATTAGTGTAACTATGAAGGTTAAAGGACAATACCATGGATCAACTCGACAAAATCTGCAGTAAGATAGCTACTGATGAAAGTAATGCCTGGGCTGCTGTAGGCGTTATTTTACGCTGGGACAATGATGAGTTAGAAACTATTGTAGTAAAACGAGCCGTAGTTGAAGGGGATCCATGGAGCGGAGACATGGCTTTTCCAGGTGGAAAAAAGGCATCTAATGACGCTTGCCTAGTTGACACTGTAAATCGAGAAGTTCTTGAAGAAACTGGCATTGATTTAACAAAAGCAACCTTTTTGGGGTATTTCCCAATTACTTTAACAAGCATTAGACCAGGGTCTACGGTACTTCCTCTATTTTATTTATATCATGGTAGACCAGAAATTCACTTGAATAGTGAATTAACTGGGTACTATTGGGTTCATCTGAGTGACTTAAGAAGCAAGAAAAAGAAAGCGGTACTAAAAAACAGAAAAGTCACTGTATTCGATTTAGGCGAAGATAAAATTTGGGGATTAACCTACAAAATGCTCGAAAAAATACTTGAAATGATGGAAGGCTAGTTTAGCATTTTCACCAAGGATTCAGCGATATCTACTGGTCGAAGTCCAACGTTAACGTCAGCAGCTCTTAAAGCATTCATTTTGCTCTCAGCAGTTCCTGTTCCACCAGAAATAATTGCTCCTGCATGCCCCATTCTTTTCCCAGGAACCGCTGCTCTTCCAGCTATGTAAGCTGAAACTGGTTTAGTGAACCCACCTGATGCGATGAAATCAGCAGCACGTTCCTCAGCATCTCCACCAATCTCACCAATTAAAGCAACACCCTTTGTTTCCGGGTCATTTTGGAACCACTTTAATACACTAACATAATCTAAACCAACCACTGGATCACCACCAATGCCAATGCAGGTGGTTTCACCTAATCCTACACGGGTGATATGAGCAGCGACTTCATAGAAGAGGGTTCCACTTCTACTAATGATTCCTATTTTTCCTGGAGTAAATATTTGTGCAGGCATGATTCCTAGTTTTGATTCACCAGCTTTGATGATTCCTGGCGTGTTTGGACCAATTATTGTTATCCCTTTTTGTTTTGCTCGCGTAATAATTTCTATTGTGTCTTTAACTGGTATGCCTTCTGTGATAATAATTATTGGATCAAGCTCAGCTTCGATAGCTTCTAACGCAGCGTCCAACGCGCCTGGAGCTGGAACATAAATTATGCTTGCATTCACTCCTTTAGCTTGTTTTGCTTCTAATACGGTATCGTATACAGGTACACCTTCAACTTCTTGTCCTCCCCTTCCTGGTGCTGAGCCTGCAACTATTTTTGTTCCATATTCAAGCATCAGTTTTGTATGGAATCTACCTTGTGTCCCAGTGATCCCCTGAACAATTGCCTTGGTTTCACTGTTTATCATTTTAACCATCGTTAATCCCCCTGGCTATTTTTACTACCATGTCCGCTGCTTCTTCCATCGTGTCATGACTTTTTATCCCCGCATCTGAAAGAATCTTTTTCCCCTCTTCTTCATTGGTTCCCATCATTCTAACAACGATTGGCTTCTTTGAATTGAGTTTATTCTGTGCTGAAACAATTCCTTTTGCTGTGTCATCGCATCTTGTGATGCCACCTAAAACATTTACAAAAAGTGCTTTAACGCGATCATCATTTAAGACGAATTCAACTGCTTTACTAATTCGTTCAGGATTTGCTCCTCCCCCTAAGTCAAGGAAATTACCTGCTTTTCCTCCATTTATCATAACAGTGTCTAGTGTTGCCATTGTTAAACCTGCACCATTACCAATGATTCCAATGTCCCCATCAAGTTCAACATAAATTAGGTCCATTTTCCTTCCTTCAATCTCTTTTTGAGTTAATTCACCTTCATAACTTTCAAAGAGACGGGCTTCGTATTCTTTATGCCTGTAAAGGGCATTATTGTCAATGTTTAACCGTGCATCAGCTGCGACAAAACTTTCTTCAAGTTCAACAAGTGGATTTATCTCAGTAAGTTCAGCATCCATGTCGACAGCAACTTTGTAAAGCCTTAAAATAATTGATGCAAGGTCTGTCATCTTTTTCCCAGAATAACCTAAACGTTTAGCGATTCCAATCGAGTGGTAACTTCTTAAACCATTAATTGGGTCAATGTAAGTTTTCATTATTTTCTCTGGTTGTTTTTCAGCGACTTCCTCAATATCCATTCCACCAGAAGCTGAGGTTATTATTACGAAGCATTTTGAATTTCTGTCAATTGTAATTCCTATGTAGATTTCTTTTTTTATAAGGATCTTTTCTTCGACCAAAATTTTTCTTACTGGCAAATCTTTAATTTTTTCATTGAGCATTTGCTGTGTTAGTTCGTATACTTCTGAGGGTGTATTAGCGAATTTGATTCCCCCTGCTTTCCCTCTTCCTCCCACTGATACTTGTGCTTTTATTGCCACTGGTTTTGATAGGTTCTCAATAAAATTTTTTGCTGAAGTAGGTTCAGTTACCATGATCCCGGGTGGGGTTGGGATGCCATATTTTTTGAAAATTTCTTTTGCTTCATATTCTTGGAGTTTCAATAATGACCCTCAAATGTTAATTCTAACAAGATGCGGTTGTAAATAATGGTTGCTCTTTAGGGAAAGCGTTTTGAATAAATATAAATGTTTAGTTTCAAGCCTTATTTTATTATTCTGAGTGTTTCGAAGCTTCCATAGCCTCCTTCTACTCCATCGAGTTCAAATTCTCCAAAGCTTTGTGAGAGGATAGATGTCTTGCCTTCTGCATCTTTGAAAGGTATTGGTATAACTGGCCCAGCTCTACCCATCAAAACATGTTTTTCTCCGTTTGCATCTATCAACTCGAGTATTGAGCTTATCGGAATAATTCCATCCTTGTATTCTTGTTTAATGACTTTTAGATTCTTTATTGGGATGTTTTTCCCGTTTCTATACAGGAAACCCCCTGTACTAATTCTACCATCATCTGCAATTATTGCAGCTGGATTAATCGCAAGATTCCTGTTAAACCATACAACATAGTAGATCCAGTTGCCTATTCCTGTCCAATCACGGACTCCATGAGTGTGATCTCTTTCACCAATAACCTCTTTCAAAAAATATTTTTCATTTTCTAAGTCGATTTCTCCATTAATTAATGCGATTTGCTCCCAGTGTTGATCACCGCTTTTTTTCCCTAATTCTAATGATTCCGGTGTCATATTTTCGCTATACTCGTATGTTTCATGAATTGGCTTAAAATCGAGGTTCATTTCAACATTCACGATTTTCGTAATTAGTTTTGGATTTTGATGAATTTTTACGAAGTCTTCAGCTTTTTGGACTTTAATCATTTTTCCTTTAAACCTATACTTCCATGTGCCATCTGTTTGTCTTTCATGTGCCATTCCTGCTGCTTCAAGACTTTTTGGGTATTTTTTAATCTCTTCACTTGATTGAAATCCCACAACACTCCCATCTGGCAAAAAGAGTAGGAAAAAAACCATGGCTTCCTTTTTGTTTGGTTTAAAACCGAGTCGAGTCATACCACTTATGTTATTTTTTCTATCGCTGAAGCAAAAATAGTACGATTCATTCCATTCAGGGTGATTTTTGATTGGGTGAGTTAATGGTTCCATTTTATTCAATAATCGTCACCTCACCTTTTACTCCATCGATTGTTCCCTTCATTCCAGTCTTCAAAATTTTACAAGCATTATATACATTAGTGACAGCTGGGATACCATATTCTCTTGCAACAACAGCTCCATGACTCAAGACTCCACCAGTTTCTGTTACTAAACCGCCAATTTTACTAAATACTGGAGTCCATCCAGGATCTGTTCTTGGCACAATTAATATCTCCCCGGCTTTAACTTGCCAAATATCATCAATCACTAATAATACACGAATAGTGGCTGTATGCAATCCTTGGCTTGCTGGTATGCCTATTAATCTCTTTGAATCGGGCGGTGGGGGATCATTAAACTCTCTTTCACCTTGCAAAAACTTTGGAGGAGTAATATTCTCATATCTATGGAAGCTTGATTCTCTCTCCAAAATTATTGGTTTAAAGTTAATGGTTTCTGAATTTTCAAGCAATAATGTTTTTACTTCTTTTTTAGTGAGGAAGAATATTTCTGATGGATCTTCTAAAATTCCTTGATTTACGAATCTTTTCCCTGCTTCTAAGTAGACATGACGCATCATAGTTATCCATTTATCAAGATTGTATCTTTGCTGCTCTCTAAAGATAATGTATCTTCTTGCAGTGTTGAGAATTCCTGAGAAAAACTTCCATTTAATTGAACCAGTTAAGCCTGAAATAATTTTTCTTTTAACATATTTTTCAGTGTCATTTTTTAAGGTAATATTTTGTTTTTCAACTTCTGAAAAAATAATTACGTCACCTATCGCTAAAGGTTTCAAGATATCAAATATTAGACTAGGGTCTTCACCCCATCTTTTGTAGTATACTTCTCTTGTAAAACCTCTGAACCCAAAATCGACATTAAATTTCTTCAATTCTGTCTTGAATCGTTCAGAATCTGTGGTTTTTGTTTGTTCGAGTCTTTCAATAATTTCGTTTGAAGGTGTTTCAAGAATGAGTTTGGTCAGTTCCTGTGAAGATCGCACAATATCCGCGAGTTCATTTATTCTACTATTTGTCTCACTTGTCTTATGTTTAAGACCTGAAACTAGTATTGGATAAATTCTACGAGCGTCTTCTCTCCCAACCCATCGATTCAGTAAATATTGTGTTAATAAATTCATGCCAATATTATGAACAGGAATACCATACCGAACGAGGCGATAATGTCCAACCATTATCTCATTTGCTTCATTTGATTTGTTGAATAACTCTTGGTTAGAATATTCAGGTAATCTTTGTGAATTTTCCATGAATTCTTTAAAGTATGAATTGAAAATATTCTGTGTCCATTCATCATAAACAGCAGCTGTCTTACTTCCTTTCCCATTTGGATCTTTTAATGTTACCATCAATTCTGCCCATAAACGTCCAAAGAGATTGAATGGTTGATTTTTTATTGTGTCTTTACCATATTTGCCACTCCCTGCTGGAAAATAGTTTAAGAGGTCCTCATTGCGAAGGAATCCAGGAATCTCATTGCTAACTTTCTGCTTCAATACTTCAAGGTTAAAGTATGCATGTGCCTTATGAAGCCTAAGCAACTGACTCGTTTCAGGAGTGTTAAGAGTGTTGTACCCCATTATTTTGTTTAACTCAACATTCACAATCTCTGTTAAATGATCTCCTAAAAGCTCAAAAAATAATGGTGACACTGAGTCATTCCAATAATCGTCGCTGTACCCGCGACTCCAAACAATATTATCCTTAGGATTAATCTCTTTTAGAAATGTGATTGGACGAGATTGGAGGATACTTGGTTTTCCCTCATCATCTATTGCCCACTCGATATCCTGTGCTTCATTAAACACATTCTCAATCTTAACTGCAATTTTAGAAAGTTGGATAATTTCTTCGTCAGTAAGTGACGATTTTTCTTTCCTTTCATCATCTTTTTTATGAATAGTCCCTGTTTCTGATGAATCAATAATTACATTCTTAGAACCAATTTCTCTACTTAGAATCAGGTTCTCTTCAACAGTTTTTTTTAAAGTGAATTTATCAGGTTCAGCATATCCACTTACAACTGATTCACCTAATCCCCAATTTGATTCAATGATTAGCTCTGTCTTGTCGCTAGTCACAGGGTTTGCTGTAAATATTACTCCTGCACTCTTTGATGGAACCATTTTTTGAATAATTACAGCAATTAACGCATCTTTTTCGTTGAATTGTATTCTATGC
>VGJH01000015.1 GCA_016867505.1 Candidatus Bathyarchaeota archaeon | reverse complement strand
TCCATAAAGGCCCAGGAACTCCATCCTGATCCTCCGTAACAATTATACTTGGTTCAAAAGTTGGCTCAATTGGTGAATTGGTTTTATCCCAGACTACGAGTCTACCTGAAGGACAATTTGATGCTTGCTCAATAGCAATTTGACGATACTCTGGATTATCACTATTTGTAGTAAGATTCCAGATATTACCATCAGGAACACAAAAACCAGCACCTGAACATAAATTACGTTTATCAGTTAATTTTAATTCAGGACCATCATAATTTCGAATATCATCAAGGTATGGTTTCCGATCAGCAGTCAACTTTCCATCAAAATTGGTTAATACGTGCTTTCCATCACAATATGGTTTCTTACTAGAATTGCCACATCGACATAATGCGTATGATTCTCGAAAAGGATAACACTCGACCTCCTTCCAGTTTAAAGAATAACCATCTTCATCAGGTTCAATAATCATTTTAATTAAAGGAACTCCACCAGTCACGATATAAGGTCCATTTTTAATAATTTTTATTTTTGGTAGACGAGCCATAAATAAAAAGCTATGTTGCTTAAAGATGAATCTAATTATTTAATCGAATATCAGTCAATTTTTATTATTAAGTTTCTTAACAAAATTAATTTTTTAATAATTTTTTACTAATCAAAAAAATTAAGTAAATTACTGAATTTTATTAAGAAAATCATGAATTAATAAATGATTTTTTAAGCATTAAAAACAACATTCGTTTGTCATGAGGTGTTGATATGTCTCAGACCACAAGAATTGTTGCATTTGTTTTAATAGGTCTCATTGTAGGCGCTGCAATTGGATGGGTAGTCTATCCAATGATGAATCCGATTGGACCCGATTATGTTAAAAAATCGGTATATGATACTTTAAAAACAGAAAGCGATAAAACAAAAGCAGATTTAGCCAAAGTTCAAGCAAATCTTACTGCCGCAAATGCTCAAATACAAAAATTACTCGCTCCTAAAAAAATTGGTTTAATTTTAGCGACTGGAGGATTAGGTGACAAATCCTTTAACGATATTGCTTATGCAGGTTGTGTAAAAGCTAAAAATGAATTAGGAATAACTTTTGATCATGTTCAGCCAAAAGCAATCGCTGAATATGCGGGTTATCAGACTGATTTCGCAAAAACTGGTCAATATGCATTAATTATCTGTGTGGGATTTGACCAAGCCGATGCGCTGAATGTCACAGCTGCGGCTTATCCTAATCAAAAATTTGCTATTATTGATATGCCTGTATTCCAGCCCAATGTTGCTTCACTTCTATTTAAAGCGAATGAAGGATCATTCTTAGTAGGAGTAGTTGCAGCTATGAAGTCCAAAACCAATAAAGTAGGTTTTGTTGGTGGCATGGATATTCCATTAATTAGGGACTTTTATGTTGGTTATGAAGCTGGTGCAAAATGGGCAAAACCAGGAATTACAGTGTACCCACCATCATTTGTTAACAACTGGGCGGACCCTACTAAAGCAAAAGAATTAACTATAAGTCTCTCAGAACTAGGAGTCGATGCAGTATTTGCTGCTGCTGGTAAAAGCGGATTAGGGGCTCTTGAAGCAGCACACCAAAAAGGCATTACTGGGCTAGGTGTCGATGCATGCCAGTGTTATCTGTATCCTGAAGTTGTTGCTAGTGCAACTAAGAGAGTTGACATAGCGGTATATGACGTAATATTACAGACAATATTAGGAAAGTTCCAAAGCGGATTGTATAGTAAAGGTGTCGCTGAAGGCTACACAGGATGTTGCAGATTACCTGAAGAAGAAAAGTTCTGGGAACAGACCTTTAGCTTCAAGCATAGTGCTCTATCTTCAGAAATTAATGATAAGTTAAGGCAAGCAAGAGACAAAATCAGTGCTGGCGAAGTAACCGTACCTAGTGGCTTTACATAAAAAGTGTTAAATCCTTTCTCCTTTTTTCAATCTTTTGTTATGCAATGAACCCCGCTGTACAAATGCTAGGAATATCAAAAAAATTTCCAGGAGTCTTAGCCAATAATAATATTGATTTCATTGTTGAAAAAGGAGAAATCCATGGACTACTAGGAGAGAATGGTGCAGGAAAAACAGTTTTAATGAGTATTCTTTATGGATTGTATAAACCGGATTCTGGGAAGATTATAATTAATGGAAAAGAAGTGGTGATGGATAGCCCTGCAACTGCAATAAAGCAGGGTATTGGTATGGTTCATCAGCACTTCATGCTTGTACCCAGTTTAACAGTTACAGAAAATGTAATCCTAGGTAAAGAAAACGTTAAAAATGGATTTCTCTTAGATATTAAAAACTCAACCGAGCACGTAAAAAAATTTAGTGAACAGTTTGGTCTCGAAATAGACCCCGACGTAACTATTGAATCATTATCAGTAGGTGCTCAGCAAAGAGTAGAGATTCTTAAAGCATTATACAGAGGAGCAGACATTCTAATCTTAGACGAACCAACAGCAATTTTAATACCACAAGAAGTTGATAATCTTTTAGAAGCTATCAAATCTTTGAAGAAGCAAGGAAAATCAATAATTTTTATCACACACAAACTAAAGGAAGTCTTTACCATTTGTGATAGAATTACAGTTCTTAAAAAAGGAAATTTAATTGGCACTGTTAAAAAAGATGAAACCAATTCTTCGCAACTTGCTAAAATGATGGTTGATAAACAAATTCTTGAAACTTATGAGAAAAAAAAGATTGAACAAAAAGATATAATATTCAAAATTGAGGAATTAAACGTAAAAGATAATCGAGGTATTAAAGTTTTAAAAAGTCTAAACTTGGAAATCAAATCTTACGAGATTCTTGGCTTAGCTGGAGTTGAAGGCAATGGCCAAAGTGAGCTAGTTGAAGCAATGATGGGTTTGAGACAAAAAGACTCAGGAAAAATACTTTTAAATGAGGTTGATATTAGTAATTTTTCACCAAAAGATAGAATCAAGTCAGGGTTATCTCATATCCCTGAAGATAGACAGAAATGTGGGCTTATACTCGATTTTTCGGTTATGGAAAACCTGATCTTGGGAAGTCATAATGAAGAACCTATCGTAAATAGGAATTTAGTAATTAATTTAGAAGAAACATGCAAATTATCTGAAAACCTTGTTAAAGATTATTCGATTAGTACACCAAATATTCAAACATATGTTAAAAACCTTTCAGGAGGAACACAACAAAGAGTAGTTCTTGCTCGAGAGTTCAGTAGAAAGCCAAAGATCGTAATTGCTTATCAACCAACCCGAGGATTAGACATTGGAGCAACAGAGTATGTTAGAACTAAATTAATTGAAATGAGAGAACAAGGCAGCGGAGTCTTATTAATATCAGCAGATTTAGACGAAATACGAGCACTTAGTGATAAAATTGCTGTAATATTTGATGGAAAAATTGTCGCAATTAAAGATCCAAGCATAACAAATGAAGAGGATCTTGGCTTGTTAATGGCAGGTGGTAAAAGTGGTTAAAATTGAAAACTCAATGAAAATTCTTATAGTTAAATCAATAAAATTTGTTCAATTAATAAAAGAAAGTATTCAAAGAATTTTTCCACAATTAATTGCCATTCTTGTAGCTTTTCTTCTTGGAGCCATCGTGTTAATATTTACGGGGTATAATCCAGTTGATGCTTATTATTCGATGATTATTGGAGCTTTTGGTGATATTTATGGTATTGGTCAGACTTTGACTCAAGCTACACCAATCATTTTTACAGCTCTTGCTTTCCTTTTCTCTTTTAAAAGTGGCCTCTTCAACATTGGAGCTGAAGGACAATTCATTGTTGGAGCTTTTGCTGCAGCAATTACTGGTATATATATAAAAAATATCCCTTCACCAATTCACATAATTTTATCTATTTTAATCGGAGCATTTGCTGGCGGTGTCTGGGGGTTAATTCCAGGGATTTTAAAGAACAAATTTGGAGCACATGAAGTAATCACAACAATGATGTTAACATATGTAGCGATAAACTTTACAGGTTATTTAGTAAATTACCCCTTCAAAGCTCCTGGATGGGTTTCTCAGACATTACAGATAGAGAAAACTGCTCAGCTTCCAAGAATATTACCTCCTACTCAACTCTCTGCATCACTTATTATAGCTGTCCTTCTCGCAATAATCATAAATTACATTCTGCAAAGAACTTCATTTGGCTACGAACTCAGAGCTTCAGGGCTTAATCCTTTAGCAGCAGAAAATGGGGGAATCAACGTAAAGAGAACCATGCTTTATGCTTTTATCATAAGTGGTGCTTTTGCTGGAATAGGTGGAGCAGGAGAAATAATGGGGGTCCATTATAGGTTTATTGAAGGATTCTCCCCCGGGTATGGTTTCGATGGGTTAGCTGTTGCTCTTGTTGGGGGACTTAACCCAATAGGAATAATTTTTGCTGGTTTATTGTTTGGAGCTTTAAGAAGTGGAGGTATGTTAATGTCTAGAGCGACGCATGTTCCGTTGGACATTGTCACAATTATTCAAGCTTTGGTGATAATTTTTGTTGCTGCTCCAACTTTATTACAATATATTTTGAATTGGAGGAGAAATAAATCATGAATATCACAGATATTATTAACATTGGCTTATTTACTGCTACAATAAGGATGGCTACACCAATCGCTCTAGCTGCTGTTGGTGGAATGTTTTCAGAAAGGGTTGGAGTCATAAATATTGGATTAGAGGGCATTATGTTAACAGGTGCCTTTACTGGAGTAGCTACAAGCTATTATACAAGAAATCCTTGGTTAGGGGTATTAGCTTCAGTTTTTTCAGGGGCATTAATTGGATTATTACACGGATTTTTAACAGTCACATTAAAGGGAAACCAGATCGTTAGCGGCACAGGAATTAACATTCTAGCAGTAGGAGTTACAGCTTTTATGTGTGAAGTCATTTGGGGATCAAGAGGCGCCTCTGAAAGTGTTCCAGCATTAAACCCAATTAGCATACCAATTTTAAAAGAGATACCAATTCTTGGAGATATTTTAGGAACACATACACCAATAGTTTACCTAATGTTTTTGATCATATTTTTATCACAAATCTTGCTTTTTAGAACTCCATTTGGATTACGCTTAAGAGCAGTCGGTGAAAATCCTGCTGCAGCTGATACTGCGGGAGTGGATGTTACTAGAATAAAATATATAGGAATAATTCTCAGCTGCATGTTAGCTGGATTAAGTGGAGCATTTCTATCATTAGGTAATCTCAACTTGTTCGCTTCAGGAATGAGTGGTGGACGAGGATTCATAGCACTTGCAGCAATGATTTTTGGGAGATGGATGCCCTATGGAACATTCGGTGCAAGTATACTATTTGGATTTACAGATGCGCTCCAGATCAGGTTACAATCAATAGGTTTACTGCCACCACAAATAATCCTGAGCATACCCTACATAATCACAATCATCGTTCTAGCAGGAGTAGTGAGAAAATCAACTCCACCAAGTGATTACAAACCTTATGAGAAAAGATAATTTTTTTCTAGTATTTTTATCGCATTTATTGCGATTTTTATCTCTTCATCTATTGCTTTTTGCACTCTTGTATCTAGTTCACCACTTTCTTTTCCAGGAGTGATTTCTCCTTTTTTTATTCCTTTGACTAAATTTCCATCAACTGCTAGTATTGTGCCTGCTCTTATTTTTTTGATGCTTGCAATTGTAAAAAGGGTTGAACTCTCCATTTCGATGGATAATACGTTGCCCTGCCTTAATTTTGTTAATTCTTGCTCGTTATCTGCATAAAATGCATCTGAGCTTAGGATTATTCCATTATGAGTTTTTATTTTTGAATTCTTTGAGGCTTTAATTAAAGAGGTTAGTACATCCACATTTGCTACTGCCGGGTATTCGATCGGCATATAGGATCTTGAAGTCCCATCGCCTCTCACTGCAGCAGTAGCGATTATAACATCACCGACATCAATATCTGGTTGAATTGCTCCAGTTGTTCCTACCCTAATCAATGTATCAGCACCAATACGTGATAATTCTTCAACAACAATAGCTGTTGATGGACAACCAATACCTGTTGAACAAGCTGAGATCTCAATACCATCAACTTTTCCAGTATATGTTATGAAACCACGGTAATCAGCAACTTTACGAGCCTCATCAAAGTGAGAGGCAATCCGCTCGACCCGTTTAGGATCCCCAGGAAGCAGAACATACCTAGCTACATCTCCTTTACAACACATTATATGTGGCTGAATTTTTTTACTCATCATTGAACCTTCTTATTTAATTAGAAATATTTGATATAAAATAAAAGGATTATAAGATAATAAAAATTTGTTTTAATCAAACTAATTCATTCAGAATAATTGATGAATTAATTGCGTCTTACTAATAATCCACGCATTGATGGATAATGCTGATAAAGAGTATCAATTTCATTGATCTCAAATTCAGTACAGCTATATAGAATTTTGATTTCAGAATCCTTTTTTAACAAATCAACTGTGCAAATAATGCCATTAATTGTTTTATCTAAAGAAGACCCAAGAAAAATATCGATGCCCTCGTTGTCCATAGATGAAGTGTTTTCAAGATGCCCATAATCAAAAGTGTATGGCCCAAAGGGGTAAAAATCGTTTACTGAACCTCTTTGTACATCAATTACTAGCTTACTTGTATTCATTAATGCTTCAAGGTGATCCCAAAAATTTGGATGAGTCATTCTGACTCAATTTTATTGATATCAAGGTATAAACTTTTAACAAAATAATTCTTATTAAAATTCAAGTTTTTTGACTTATTCTACGTCTTTTATGCTTATTCTTTTAAGTAAGAAATAATATGGAATCTTTAGCCCATGGATTATCTTATTCACACTGAGAATTTGAGCAAATTCTATGATGTTGGGAGTGTTAAATATAATGCTCTCCAAGGTGTGGATATTTCGGTCGGTTACAATGAATTAGCTGCTATCGTTGGTCCATCAGGTTCCGGTAAATCAACTTTACTTCACCTAATAGGAGGACTTGATAGGCCATCAAGTGGCATTGTAAGAGTTGAAGGAAACAACTTATCAGAATTATCTGAACAAGACCTTGCGGATTATAGAAGCAAGAAAGTTGGATTCGTCTTCCAATTCTTTAATTTGATACCCTACCTTTCAGCTCAAGAAAATCTTGAACTCTCTATGTCTATTGCCCGAATTAATAAAAAAGAAAGGAAGACTAGGGCACTGGAGTTGTTGAAAGTATTTGGATTAGAGTCACTTGCGAAGAAAAAACCAACTGAATTAAGCGGAGGAGAACAACAGAGAACAGCAATAGCCCGGGCATTAGTTAATAGCCCAAGCCTAATACTTGCAGATGAACCAACTGGAAACCTCGACACAGCATCTTCAATCGTAGTAATGGATGCTTTTAGAGAATTGATTGAAAAAAGAAAAGTATCGGTTATCATGGTTACTCATAACCATGAATTAATGAAGTATTGTGATAGAATAATCAAATTGAGAGATGGTAAGTTAGAGAGTATGGAGATTAAAAAATGAGAAAAACAACAAACCTACTATTTGTTACATTAGTAATTACTGGAATTTTATTATTTCCTGTAAAAGCGGAATCGGGTCACTTTACTGTACTTGACTCGTATTGGGGAACTGATCAAAGAGTTGAAGTTTCTCCAGGAGAGACTGCAATTTTTACTATCGTTTTAAGAACTGAATTACTTGGAACGGTTAAAAATATTGAAGCAAACCTTACTCTCCCCGAGAAATTTCAAAGCCAAAGTGGCACTAACATAGCATCAACATATTCCTCAAGCAGCGTAACACAAGGCATGCAACTAAAACTTCAGTTCTCCATATTCATTGAACCTGATGCAAGCCTTGGAAATCATTCAGCACAATTAGAAATGAGGTACTACCAGAACGGAGTTACTTGGCAAGATCCAGTTGAAATTAATCTAAAGGTCACAGGCAGGCCAGAAATTAAAGTAAAAACTATTAACAATGAGCTTGTAGAAGGAAAACAAAGCACTAACCTTGAAGTAACTAATGTTGGTAAAGCAGACGCAACTAATTTTAAAATAAGTGAAATTTCATCCTCGAGTGTGATCGTTGAAGATTATCTTTTTGATGAATTAATAGAATCAAGTGGAAAACAGTTAATTAATTTACATTTAATGTTACCATCAGGAACCAAAGGTAAAGTATTCACAATTTTGGTTAAAGGAAGTTATTATGGACCATTAAATATTGCTTACCAATTTTCACAATCAATTCAATTTATTGTCAAATCAGCTGAGTCTAAACCAATACTATCTGTAAACCTCTCTAAATCAGAGTTAAGCATAGGAAAAAGTGATAATATCTCAATTATTCTTAAAAATAATGGTTTAGAGAATGTTAGTGGAGTAAGTGTCTCATTAACAGTTGACAGCATATTAAAATTATTTACACCATCTGAATTGTATATCGAACAAATTTCGTCTTCAAAAGAATCATCATTACTGACACAAATTTATGTTCCACCAACAACCCAAGCTGCAACATCAACTCTGGGAATTATTATTAATTATTTCAATGAAGGAATCAGATTAACTGATTCTTATGAACAAAAATTTAATCTCTTACTCAGAGGTAATATCGAAATTTCTCTCACAGATGTTACAGTCATTCCCTCGTCACCTAGGATGGGAAGCCCATTTTCTATTACTATGACAGTTACTAATATTGGCACATCAGCAGCCTCTGCTGCCTATGCTATCCCAGATCTTACAAATTTGCCATTAAGCAGTTTTGGCTCTAAATCAAGCTACATTGGCAATATTGAGATAAATTCGCCAATAACTTTCACACTCAATTTACAGGCAAGTAACTCAACAACCACTAACATCATCCTTCCCGTGACGTTAAAATACATGGATAACTTGAGAACAATACACGAAGAAAATTTCACTGTTTCTTTCCAGCTTTCGCCTCCAGTAAAAACTGATACAACAAACAATACAAATTCTGGAAATAACATTAATTTCTATTATTATATTGCTGCAGGCATTATCGGACTAATTTTTGTTGGCCTAATTCTTTGGAGGCGGCGATAGACAGCAGTTGGATCTAATTGACCTACTATCTCTTTCATTGAGGCAACTTAAAGAAAGACGATTAAGAACAGCGTTAACTGTTTTAGCTGTTGCAGTAGGCGTAGCTACAATAATTGCATTATCAGCTCAAGCTGAAGGTGTAAGTTCTAGTATCATCAGAGATTTGTCCAAACTTGGTCCAGATGTTGTTATATTAGTTGGTAGAAGTGGGTATCTATTCACTGATGTTGATGTTACTCGTTTAAAAGAGTTTGAAGGAGTGGCATCAGTAAACCAGTTAATTATCCAGAGTGTCAGGGTATCAGGTGTTGAGGATGCAATAACTCTGATTGGTGCATACTCCTCAAGTCTGACAAATTTAGTGGGAGAGTTGAACCTAGTTGAAGGAACCACTTATTTAGATGTCCCAGCGCCACAGGTTATGATTGGAAACACTTTAGCCTTTGATGCTAATGGTGATCCACGATATCGCTCTGGTCAACCATTACTTGTAACAATTGGGCCAAGATCAATTGTCTTAGCTATTGTTGGTGTTCTAGAGAGTTATGGTTCATCCCCAATTATTCAACCAGACAGATCAATCTTCCTACCACTGGATTATGTTAAACTCTATTACAGGATGACGGGATACAACTATTTGTTATTAAAAACTAAAAGCATTGAACAGGTTGACTCAGTTTACCAACTTGTAACCAATGCTTATGGTTCTAAAGTAGGGATAACGAGTGTTAAACAATTAAGTAATACAGTATCAAGCATTGCGTCACAAATTAGTCTACTCTTAATTGGTGTAGCAGGAACTAGTTTCATTGCAGCTGGTTTAGGCACATTCAACATCATGATGATTTCAGTACTTGAACGAGTAAGAGAGATAGGTGTCTTAAAATCTCTTGGAATGAGAGACAAAGGAGTTCTCACCCTCTACATCACTCAAGGCCTACTAATTGGGATCCTAGGCTGCTTCACTGGATTAATTATGGGAGTTGGTTTATCATATCTATTACCAGAGATACTCAGTAGTGTAACCTGGACAAACAATTAACATTATGTCATCTTATTCGCCTATGATTACGATGCAAAACATTGTACTAGCAACGGTAACTTCAATAATTGTTACTTTAGTATCTAGTGCATACCCTGCATGGAGAGCATCACATCTAAAACCAGTTGAAGCATTAAGATATGAATAGGATTATGAACTTATTTTGAATAATATTTCATAGCTTATAGAAAAATTTTAATTATAATAAGAAAAGTATCCATTTTCATGGAAACTAAAATTCTCTCACCAGAAGAATTTTATGGCTTTAAAATGGGAACTGAGAAAAAACTTGTACGCTGGGATAAAATTGTAAAATATTTTTGGCATCTCAATAATTCACCTTGTGTACAAGTCAGCGAAATAGGCAAAACAACTATGGGTAATCCATTCTTATTAGCGTGTATTTCATCACCTGAAAACATAAAAAATTTAGAGAAAATTCGTGAAACAAGTCTAAAACTATCACATCCAGAAGGACTTGGTAAAGAACAAATTGAGAAACTAGTGACTGAAGGAAAATCAGTTATTTCAATGACTATGAGTGTTCATGCATCTGAGATTGGGGGAACACAAATGTGTTCAGAGTTAGCTTATGAACTAGCTATCAGTAACGAACCACGAATCCAGAAAATTCGAGATAATACGGTATTGGTTTTAGTACCAAGTTCAAATCCTGATGGAAATATAATTGTTGTTGACTGGTACAACAAATGGTTAGGAACAGAATATGAAGGAGGACCTCTACCATTTTTATATCATAAGTATGTTGGCCATGATAACAATCGGGACGCTTTCCATATAACTCAAGTTGAGTCAAAACATCTCTCTCAGATTCTTTTCAGAGATTGGTATCCTCAAGCGCAAGTTGATTTCCATCATATGAGTAGCTACTCTGCACGTTTCTATATTCCCCCGCATATGGATCCCTTGTATGAGCACATTGATCCATTAGTTTGGACTGAGCAGCAGCTTTATGGTGCTTCAATGATTTTAGAACTTGAAGCAGCAGGTAAAACAGGTATTGAAACACAAGCAAGCTATCCAGGTGATGGAGGACCCTACTGGGATGAATCCCCCTCAATGCATGGAATATGTGGAATGCTCACAGAGTCTGCAAGCGCAAACTTTGCAACACCAATTTACATACATAAGCAACAGATCGAACCTTCTCGAAGAGGAAGACCAGAGAACAGGGTGCAGATGAACTTCCCCCATCCATGGCAAGGCGGGTGGTGGTGTCTTCGAGACATTGTTGAGCAACAAAAAATTGCTGCTTTTGCTACATTGAATGCAGCAGCAAATTATCGTGAAAGAATTCTACAAAATATGGTATTAAAGGCTCAAAGACAAATTAATGTAGGAAAAACGAAAGCACCATATGCCTTTATAATATCACCAGATCAACACGATCATCTAGTTGCTTTAAAATTACTTAATAAACTTCAAGCTGCAGGAGTGACTATTCATCAATCTAAAAACACTTTCGAATATGAAGGAATAACATACCCTAAAGACACCTACGTAATTTTCACTTCTCAAATCACTAGACCATACATTATGAGATTATTAAAACCAGCTTTTTACCATGACGGCCCACATTCAAGAAGAAATGACGGCACACCTTTACCACCATACGATCTTGCGTCAAATTATTTTGTAGATTTTTGGGGAGTTAAAGTAATTGAAGCTATTAAGCCAATTAAGGGAGAGTTCACTGAAAACTTTGGAATTCATTATCCTGTTTCGCCAATAAATTCGTCTGAGAATGGGTATATAATTAACATTAATAATAATGAAAGTTTTGCAGTAGCAAATAAATTACTGAAAAAAGAAAAACAAATTTACCGAATCCTCGAAGAAGTTGATGACCTGCCTATAGGTTCATTCTACCTCCCATACCAAGAAGGAATTAAAGAAGAGATCACTAGCCTTAACCAACATACACCAATATACTCTCCAAGTCATACTAATTTTAACAAACAGGAAATAAAATCACAAAAAATCGGAGTCTACCAAAGATTATGGGGAGGAAATATGGAGGAAGGATGGATTCGCTGGCTTTTCGATAATGAGTATTATTTCAATTATAAGACGCTGCTTGATGAAGAAATTAAAAAAGATAAACTGATCGACAGGTACGACATAATAATTATCCCTGGCGACGCAAAATGCATGATAACTGGAGAAGGAATAGAAGAGCATAACAAAAAAACTAATCCAAAATATGTTTTACCGAAATATCCACCAGAATTTAGAAGTGGATTAGGTAAAGAAGGAGTAGAAAAACTCAAAGAATTTGTTGAAGCAGGAGGCACACTGATTACATTTGCAGAATCATCGGAATTCGCTATAGAAGAATTAAAATTGCCACTAAAAAATGCGATAAAAGACATTAATCCTAAAGATTTCTTCTGCCCTGGATCAACATTAAAAACAGAAATAAACACTAAACATCCTTTAGCTTATGGAATTCCTGAAAACACAAACATCCTCTTTAAAAGAACTGATAT
>VGJH01000014.1 GCA_016867505.1 Candidatus Bathyarchaeota archaeon | reverse complement strand
TTCTTATACCCGCAAGATCGGAGATATTTCTAGTTCCTACTTGATGGACAAAACATCCTGCAGCAAGGAATAAAAGTCCTTTCATTACTACATGATTAACTACATGAAATAGGCTACCAATTATGCTGGTTGTAGTAAATATAGAAACACCAAACATTATGTATCCAATTTGTGCTACCGTACTAAATGCAAGTAAACGCTTCAAGTCAGTTTGAAGAAGAGCCATTATATTGCCTATAAACATAGTAATAATTGCTAAAGACGCTAACATTACTTGCCAATTATTAAGAGAATTTCCGAATACAAGCGTTAGAATCCTAAGAATGCTGTATATCCCCATTTTTACAACAACTCCAGACAAAAGAGCACTAATAGAACTCGGTGCAGCTGAATGGGCATCAGGGAGCCATGTATGGAAAGGTACAATAGCCGCTTTAACTCCAAAACCAATAATAAATAAAGTAAGTATTAATGTGGACCATATACCCAGATCTATATTATTTAAAACACTGGATATTTGAGCAAAATTTACTGTACCTGCAGCTCCATAAATCAGTGCAATGCCCATAAGAAGCACCGTAGAGCCAATTGCTCCCATTATCATGAATTTAAAGCCAGCTTCTATAGCCTCCCATTGAGATTTTCTGAAAGCGACTAAAGCGTAACTAGTTATACCCATTAATTCCCAAAAAATGAATAATGTAATAAAATCTCCAGCAAAACATACACCAATCATGCTCACCAATAATAATGAAAGCATAGTATAGTACTCTGTTAATCGATCATCATGCTCAGTATATTTTAAAGAGTATAACGTAACTAAAACACCAAGAGCTGCAATAGAAAATGCAATATAAACACTAAATAAATCGATCTCAAAACAAGCTCCTAGTGGTGGTCCTGAACCAATATAAACTACTAAAATTTTTGATACAGTTTGATTTAGAATAGTATATACTCTGTATACTCCACCAAAAATAGCAAAACTTGTTAAAATTGCTACGATATCCCTAACTATTGCTTTATTATATTTTTCACTCAATGTACCAATAATAGCCACAAGCAACGGCATCATCATGAATGATAAAGCGATATTCACCATTTTAACCTCCTTAATTTTTCTATATCAACAGTTTTATAATGTTTATAAGCATTGACGATTAATGCTAGACCTATAGCTAAAACACATCCACCAGTAACTATTGATATAAATACAATCGACTGGCCTAAGGGATCAATAAAACCTCCAGGTGTGTTTTGAGAAGCAAAATAGATAAAAGCAAAATTACCTGCATTTAAAATTATTTCTACACCAAATAATATACGGATCATATTTTTTGACGTGACGCAATATAAACCTATTATGAATAGCAGAAAAACAACCATTAAAGGTAAATCAAGAATCAAAATTACTTTCTCTCCTCTTTAAGAAGTGAAATACAACATATTGCAGTAGCAAAAAGCAAAAGACTTTGTATTAACAAGTCTTGTCCTCTAAAATCCCATAAAAATCGACTCATTTGTTGACCAATATTTTGAGTTTGATCAATTTTAATTAATTCTGAATGCATTAATCCTGAATAAGGGAACCCAGCACTTGAGAAAACATACAATATTATAACTAAAAGCAAAATAGATGTCAATAAAGCCAAAGAGTCACTAATTTTAGTGTCATTCATAATTAGAACCTCTTACATACATAACTACTACAATAAAGAGGACCATTAAAGCACCTCCGTAAATCATCATTTGGAACAATCCAACATATGGGGCATACATCAGCCAATACAATCCCCCTAAACATATTGACATACCACTAAGGCTTATTGCTGCATAAAGTATGTTATCTAGTTTAGTTGTGATTATAGCTAATGATATAATTAATACAAAAAGAACTAATTGAATTATGTCTAAATTCATTAAATAATTTTCCTCCAGTAATATGCTCCTAAATCTTACATCTTAAACACTATAAAAATATCTCTGTAATTTTATGGAAAATGTATTAAATTTGAGGGTCTTTAATGATATTAACTTATACATTTTATAATTATAATTAAACTGAACATAATGAAAATTTTAAGTATGTTAAAATAATACATTTTTTTTAAAATATAAATTAAGCTAAGTCATGGAATGCAATTCATAATGACATCCAAAAACTATCTGTGATAAACAGTTAATTAAGACTATTACATATAACAAAATAACTAGATTAAAATGAGAAAAAAACCCATATATCCATAACTAACATACATGGTTGTTCATTTTAACAATCATGCTAACCCAAAATCGACACCTCAACCAAAACAGAAACCAGGTTAAACATCCCTAACCCAATCAGCCTCCAACCCACGAAGAACACCGCCAAGATTCCCCGACACACCCCGTTTAAAACTTATCTATACTATCACCCCTCACACCCACATAACACCTACGGAGCTCCTCATAATTCACCAACTGCAACCATGAATACACCTCACACTAGGACGCAGAAACTTCCATCAGAGCCATATAAGCCCCATAACACTTGACGAAGCCCTGACAGTTTGCCCTCCCTGTTGTCTTACAATGAACCTCCTTCAGAAACAAGATGAACTGTTCCAGAATATTATTTGTCTTTGGCATCCTCACAAGATCATAGTAGTGGTAGAAGGCATTCAGTAACTCCGTATACATGAAGATGTTACGAACCACAGTCCTATTCTATAACCCACTATAATGGAGAGTCATCAACCACTCAACATACTTCTTCATCATGTTTCGAACTTCCTTAGAGAAGGACTCCAGACTTAACACCTTACTCACATCGAGAACCAATCTTTGTAGACATCTAACACGCCTAACCAAGTTACAACTTGTCTAAGATGCTCAACACACACAGAACCCTCTCAAGAGAGGCATATCGTTGAAGCTCCAACTATATTATATAGACCGCCTAATTATATTACACATACTGTGAAGCCTTAACTCTTCAAGCCTCAGCAGATAGACCTCATCATTCATGTAACACCACTCCTATAGACTCACAGTACCTTTGAAACACCCACGACTTCGCACTACTCCTCAACGCCTTCTCTACGCTTCTCATATCCCGAATCCTCATCTTTAAGTAAACTTTCAAAACCCGATCCATCTCCGAGATGTGTCTAGCGGTCTTAAGCAGGTAGTAGAATTGGTAGCTTGATTTGGGATACTTAGCAATTCCTACGCCATGGTGAGTCTGACGCTCCTCTGGGCATCGCTAACCACACCAATAACAGGTAGGCTTAGGACTTTTAGGTCCTAGGGAAGGTTTACCACGCTCTTCTTATTAGCTGGCAGTTATAATTTTTACTTATAAACATGACCTTCAGAAATTTCATATCATGAATCCGTTTTCGAGTGAAAAGAATCTTGGCAAAAAAAGTGAAACCTAAAATAACCGCTCAAAATTCTTACGAATTTCATACCTAAATACATCAAATGGAAGAGGAGATGGTGGTTTATTTGTAGAAAAAAACTCCTGAATATACTAGTCGTCATCCAATAATTGCTACTATCATGACCTATTTTTAAATACGAGGATTTTTGACTCACTATACTTTGCACGCTTTAAATGGAATCTTAGCGAGAACAGTTTCCAAATCGATAAAGCAATTGGTCGAAATCAAATCATAACTAAGGAGACAAATATAGGAACAATTAAGCAGATCTACAAAATGAAACCGTTACCTTTTAGGTCTTCATGTCATTTTTTGAGGGTAGAATTTGTTCTTGAGAAACTTAGAAGAGAGTTAAATGATATGAAATAAACACTAGATGATATTATGGTTGAAATGTAGAGTTTGGATAGATACCATAAAATCAACGCTATATTACTCAGTTATTTGGGTTGCTATCACGTGTGCTTGGTTTAATTGATTTGATTGGAGAAGAACTAGGGACGTACCTAGGAAAAAATAACATTATACGAAAAAAATCAACGAAAATGGGGGCAACGGTGGACAACCAATTTAAACATTTCAATTAGGTTTCGTCTTTATCAAAATAATAAAAATATGGTTCATCCCAAAATAAGAAACCCCTTTTATAATGATTAGCTTATCTTCACATATACTTTTAAGCTACTCCCATCTCTTTTGTTAGTTCTACTAATATTCTATCAGCTGATGCTAATTTCATGAATTAAAGCTCATCAAGGATTACCCTTTTATTTTTTCATCGGGTTATTCAGGATTAAATTTAAGTTATAAATTTCAAGTGAATAGAATCTTTGCAGCTTTATATCTAAGTTGGTTATCAATTCTATCTAAAATTAAACTAAATAGGTTATTTAGTAAAATCTTTCCATCAATAGATTTTACTATAACTCCATAATCTGAATGATATTCATTGGACAAAGTTAAACTAGTTTCTGTTTTAGTTTCGATACTAATTTTTTGAGCAAGTTCCACTAAATTTACTTTATTCTGGTCTTCTTTATTTAGAGTTACTATTAATTGACCTCCACGTATAACTAGCCCAGATGTAATAATTAATTCATTTAACATATTGTTATATTTATTTGATTTTGCATAATTATTCAATTCTTTTTTTAGTGATTGAATAACTTGATCTACAAGTTTTTGTTTCTCTTCTAAAACCAACCAATTAGCTTTTAGTTTCGCATCAGCAATGATTCGTTCATTTGTTAATTTAGCATCCTCTATCCTCTTTGTTAATCTATTTTTTTCTTCTTCAGGTATTTGTAAAGCTTCTTGTCTTTTTATTTCTATAAAGTATTTTTTTTCTTTCTCAGCTTCTTCTATTATAATTTCAGCTTTATTCTTTGCTTCTTCAATTATCAAATTAGTTAATTTAGTAAGATCTATATCCATTTTTATCAAAACCTATATAGTTATTTCATCAAAAAGTGCTTTTACAGCTTTTTTTATGTTTTTAGATGATTTTGAACGAATTAAACCGATGTCTTTTTCGATATCCATTAAAATTGAATTAGCTTTATTTTCTGCATCAAGTCGTTCTTTTTCTATATTATTCTTTATATTGTCTTGATATTTTTTAAGAGTATCTTCATATGTATCTTCATAAGTTTTTTTCCCAATTTCCTCAGCATTTTTTTTAATTTCAATTGCTTTTTGATTTGCATTTAGAATATACTTATCAGCTTCATCTTCAGCTTGTTTAATATATTTTACAATATCAGTGATCTTCAAAACTATAACCCTCACTATCCCTTGACTTTACCCCCAAGTTAATTCTCTAAATCTATACAGTTACCAAATATTCAGAATATATAGGTTTTGTGTTTAAAAATTTAACTACGGTAATATTTTTACATTTAAATTCAAAATCAATAGTTTAAAAAAGTAATAAACTTAATAAATATATCTTTTAACTTAGTTAAAATTCCTTAATCACGCCAATCTTAATTTTAATATATTTTTGTATTAAAAATGTTTTGAAATATTATTAAAAAAAATTATTCAACATATATTGAAAAACTTTAATTATGTGTTTAATATCTTCTGAATGACATGCAGAAAATCCAAGTAATCTTGTTTGAGAAAGATAAAGATAGATCAATACGGCATCTTGGAGAAGCAGGAGTAGTACACTTCAAGGAAATTAATGTCAATAATGTAGATGAAACTAATTATCTTCAACCTTTTAAAACTTCAACTGATATAGCAAATAGGTATCAAATAATTACATCTAAAATTGTTTCTTTTTTTAAAAATATTAATTATGATTTTAATAATTATATTTTAAACGAAACGATCTCATTAGAAACATCTAATGAAAACTTAGTTGAATCTTTAGAAGAACGTATTAATAAGTTACCATTAGAACACTTATTAAAGTTAAATAATTTTAATTCTAGAATCGAAAAATTTTTTGAAGCTCTAAAAATAAATTCTGATGAAGTCAATTTAGAATGTCACCTTGAAGGGTCTATTGTTCAGATTATGGATAATATTGAAAAAGGAATATCGGAAATAGAGTTACTAACAATCGGATTAATGGGTCCAGATTCAACTTTAGGAGATATTGAAAAAAGAATATCGGAAATAGAGTTACTAACAATAGGATTAAAGGATCCAGATTCAACTTTAGGGGTAACAAGATCTCTCATTAGTCAAGAAAATGAAAATAAAAACGAAAATGAATATAAAGAAAATATGAAAGATTTAACAGATCAACTTTTAGATTTAAAAAAAGTTGTTAATGTCGTAACAAAACTTTTAGATTTAAAAAAAGCTGTTAATGTTGTAAAAAATAAAATTGATCAAGAGTCCAATTACGAATATATTATTAATGAAGTATCTTCAATTTATTATCTCGCTGAACGTGAAAAACAAATGATTAATTTACAAAATGGGTTCTTAAAGACTAATAATTTTATTTATTTTGAAGGATGGGTTTTACCAACACAACTTCAACAAGTTAAGGATATTATAAATAAAGTTACAAATGGCTTCTCAATAATTATTAATGAAGATCCTAAGGAAAGTGATATTGTACCGACGGTAATTGAAGAATCATCAGGAGTTATGAATGCGTTTAAAAACTTAGCGTATGCTTTTGGATATCCAGCATATAAAGAATTTAATGCGATTCCCTTAATGGGTTTCACCTTCTGTTTTTTCTTTGGATTGATGTTTGCTGATTTAGGACAAGGAATTCTATTAACAATTATTGGTATTTTATTAACTAATTATAAAAAGAAGGTAGATAAAAATAAATTAGGAGATTTAAGCAGATATTTTTTAGTAGCTAGTGAAATGTTTATTGTTCTGGGCATTTCATCTGCTTTATTTGGGATATTGTTTGGGGAATTTTTTGGCCCATCTGAAATATTTCACCCAATATCATTAGGAAATATTGGACCCTTCTACTTTGGAGGATTTGATCCAGCACATGAACCTATGAAAATGCTAAGATTAGCTATTCTTTTTGGAGTAATTCATCTTTCTATGGGATTATGTATAAATATAATTACTAATATCCGTAAAAATCATCGTCACGCAATACTCATTTCTTCATGTTGGTTGTGGCTTCTTTGGGGAGGCTTTTTTATGTGGGTTAATTTTAAAGGGCTGTCACAAGTGCAAAGTTGGCTGTCAATTGGACTCATCCCCTTAAGTGGTCTAGTTATAACCCCCTTGTTAATAATAATGATTCTAACTAGTATTCATGGTGGATTGATTGAAGCTTTAGGCTTCGGAGTTGAAGTTTTTGCGGAGACACTAAGTCATACTTTATCATATTCTCGTCTTATGGCCTTAGGTTTAATTCACAGCGCTATGAGTTCAATATTTTTAACATTAGCAGGTTATGAACACGGTCATTTACCTTTAACTGGAATACCGATGTTGATTATTGGTACCGTGATGGTAATGTCATTAGAGGGCCTTGTTGTGTTTATACATGATTTACGTCTTCATTGGGTTGAATGGTTTTCGAAGTTTTATAGCGGTGAGGGGATAAAGTTTATACCCTATAAATTTAACATAGAGAGAACATGGTGATTAAATAAATGGATCCAAGTTTAATCGGACCTTTAAGCGTAGCAATTGCTTTAGGTGTACCTGCAATTTCAGCAGCTATAGCAATAATTCCAAATGCAACTGCCATGGCAGCTGTAGGAACAGAAAAACCAGAGATTCTAAGTAGACTAATTATTACTATTGTTTTAGGAGAAGCTCTTGCGATTTATGGTTTGTTAATATCTTTCATTTTATTAGGAAAATTACCTACACTGTTAACTTCTCCTGACTTTGCATATATTGCTTTATTCGCAAGTCTTACAATGGCTGCATCAACACTAGCAGCAGGGGCTGGAATAAGCTATTGTGGAACGGGTTTAATTGCAGCTGTATCAGAAAGACAAGAAATATATACACAATTAGTGATTGGTGTAGTTTTATCAGAAGCATTAGCAATATATGGATTATTAATTTCATTTATGATGATTGGTCAAATAATATAAAAATAGGGTGAAAAAACTATATCCTTTAAAAAACACCAAAGATATTTTACTTTACAGGACGAAATAAATAAATTAAAATCAGATTTTAAAATAGTCAAAAAAAATAGTGATCACAAGTGGATTTTTCTTAAAAGAAAATTAATGAAACTCCAACAAGAAGAGAAAATTCTTTCATTTTTTTTTAAAAAAGAAACACTTAAAGAAAAAACGTTAAGGGTATTATCTTCATTAATAAAAAACACAAGAAAAATGATTGAAGGTTTGATTGAAGGTTTGATAAAATGGATATATTATCCTTCAATTGAACCAAGGTCTTTGTTCGTTTTAGAACGTTCTCAATTAGTAAAAAAATGGCCTAAAATTCCTAATTTAAATATTAAATTAAAAAAATTAAAAAAAATTAATTAATTATCTAGTTAATATTTAAATAAATAATTTAATATTGATTTTTAAAAATTATCATACAAATATTTTTATTTCAAAATAACATAATTTACTTTCATAAAATAGATTTCTAATACACAAATTTATATACATTCTTTAGGGATATTGCAGTTTAAGAAAGTTAATGGTTGATGCAAAAAACTTAGTCTTTCTACTTTCAGCTACATTGATCTTAGCATATGTTAGTGATTTATTTTATAAAAGAACAAAAATACCTGATATTATTTGGCTACTTTTTTTTGGTATATTATTGGGGCCAGTGTTAAAAGTATTTGATAAAAGTTATTTTCTTTCCCTTTCTGATTTTCTAAGCATAATTGCTATTGGTATAATATTATTTGATGCAGGCTATAATGTAGATTATAAATGTTTTTTAGATGTTATGGGGAAATCAATGTTATTAGCTGGAATAACTTTTATTTCAATTTTTGTTATAGTTGGTTCTCTTTTAAGAATTTTTATGTCGTATCAATTTTCTCTTTTAGATTCTTTACTCTTATCATGCATGATTGGAGGAAAATGTACAGTCGTTGTAATTAGCATTTTAGATAGTATGAAAAAACTGGACATTAATGTTGATAGTTCTTATCCGCTTCTAGTAATGGAATCAGTTTTATCTGATCCAATTTGTATAGTGGCTGCAATAACTATAATAAAAATTAAAATGTCCATTAACATACCATTAATTGAAAGTTTTTTTAATATTTTTAATGCTTTTATTACTTCGGCAATAATAGGAATTGGTGCAGGATTATTATGGGCATTTATATTAAACAAATTAAATCATAAAATTCATAATTATATAACTACTTTAGCAGTAATGTTTCCTTTATATCTTCTTTCAGAGCAAATATCTGGTAGTGGGGGAGGAGCAGTTACCGCTTTATTGTTCGGATTAAGTATAAGTAACTGTGATAATGTTTGGAATAAATTCGGTTTAAAAGAGAAGAATGGAATCGATCTTAATCAAATAAGAGTTTTTCATGAAGAAATAACCCATTTCATTAAATCTTTCTTTTTTGTTTTTATTGGATTAATCGTTGAACTTAATTTAGATACTGCAATAATTGGTGGCGTTGTATCTGTTCTTATTTTAATTATTAGATATGTCATTGTTGATGGTTTTACAAAAATTATAAGGTTTGAATTAATAGAAAGTATTTTATCTAAAACAATATTCCCTCAAGGATTACCCACTTTAGTTATATCTCAATTACCTTTGATTTTTGATAAAAATAAAGTATTTTTTAAAAATCCCGAAATATTTGTTAATATTTGTGTACCCATTGTGCTTATTACAGTAATGTATAATGCGATTTTTGTACCAATTATACTAAAAAATATCTACAAAATGAAATAAAAATAATAAAAAATCAAAATATTTATAATACTTAAAAATTTAATTTCTATAAATATTTTAAGAATTGTAAGAAAGTTTAATATGTCATAAGCAAATGTGTTGTTGATGCACTAAGAGTTTTTAAAAAAACTAGGTGTAAGAAGGATAATAAATTCAGCGTTTTGTTTATCAAATTTAGGTGGTTCAAGGCTTTCTAATGAAATTCAACAAGCGTACATTGAAGCAAATGATAATTTTGTGTAAGTAAAAAAAAATGAAGAGGAAGCTGAAGGATTTTTATAAAAAATAGCTAGAGCAGAAGCTGTTTAAGTATCAATAGGTGCTTATTTGTGTCTCATGATGAGTGCAGTTGATTACATGACATGAAATAAGGTTGAACATATGAGGAAGTTATCCCATATAATAAGAATACAAGACTAAATAATAGTTCAAGCGGATCTTAGAAATCCTTTGATTGATCCTAAGAAATTTCCAATGGTAAAATAGTATTTATTGATGACAAAGAAAAGGGATGTATGGTAGAAGATTTTGAAGTAGCTATAAAAAACGTAGTTGTTATATATATCTAGTTATGCCAGATTCAATCCGACCGAATACTTTGCTTATAAGTAAAATTATTGAAAATGTTCACATACATTGAATTCCAATCATATTCGATGCAGCGAGTCAAATTATCCAAGAGGCCTCTTCCTATGCCAAATTGGCTTCCTAATACTCCATTTATTTAACGATATAATTATTCAAGTGTAAAACATATTTTTTGAGTTGCTGCTTTTGATGTTTAACAGCCGATATTGTTTATTCAATAAATAACAAAATTTGTTATTGGTTTAAATATAGTGTTTTTTCAATTTTTTTATCAAGTTAATTAGAACAGAATTTATTTAAGGTTTCAAGCACTTCATTTGTTTGAAATGAGTGATGAATGGTTTTTCAGAGGTAGACCGCGTAAAGATTCAGGGATCAATTTTTGGGTGTTAATTTTAATTTTTATGAATATTGTTGTTCTTGGTTATAGTGCACTTCTTTTTGAAAGGACAAACACTGACTTGAAAATAAATGTCGTCACTTTGAATCTTGTTCTTGAAAATTTGCGACTTGAATTAAATGCTGTAAAAAGCGATTTGTCTAATCTCAAGGACGTGGTGAAAGATGGAATTATTATTCCTGATGGAAATATTACAACAACTACAGATGAACTGAATTTAGTAAGATTGTATAATCAAACAATCGAGAGTGTTGTGTTAATCTCTGTGACGACTGCACAAGGAAGGGTTACTGGAAGTGGCTTTGTCTATGATCTTTATGGACGAATTATTACTAATAACCATGTCATTAAGGATGCAACTAAAATTTCTGTTACTTTTTTAGATGGAACCATATTATCTGCAAGGTTAGTTGGTCGAGACTTGTACTCCGATTTAGCAATCATAATAGTTGATGCTCCTCAAAACTTATTGAAGCCAGTGAAGATGGGTGCATCCTCAAAATTACAGGTGGGACAAACCGTTATAGCTATTGGCAACCCCTTTGGCTTAGCCCACACGATGACATCTGGGATTGTAAGTGCTTTGGGTAGAGAGCTTACTGCTGGAAATTATGCAATTGTAGATATTATTCAAACAGATGCTGCTATTAACCCTGGTAATAGTGGTGGACCATTAGTAAATCTCCTAGGTGAGGTTATTGGAATGAACACTGCAATTATTAGTGAATCAACTGGTGTTGGTTTTGCAGTTGCGAGTGATACTATACTTCGTGAAATACCAAGTCTGATAGCAAAAGGAACGTATGAACATGCCTACCTTGGTATTACTGGTGTTGATGTCACTCCTTCGATTATTAACGAGATGAATCTGCCCTCAGGTACACAAGGAACCCTTATTGTTAGTGTTGTAGCTAATGGACCTTCAGCCAGAGCAGGGATTAGGGGAGGAACTCGAAGTGTAGTCATTGATGGAACTAGTATTACGGTTGGCGGTGATGTAATTCTTAAAATAGATGGGATGCCAACCAAAAGTTTCTACCAACTGCGAGTCTATTTAGAAAGAAACAAAAAACCTGATGATGTTGTTAACTTCACGGTATATCGAAATGGTTCAGTAATTGAAATACCTGTAACTTTAGGTGTGCGTCCTCCCTCGTAGTTTATCCGTTTTTCTTAATGAGTTTACCAATTTTTTCTTCACTATAACTTAATAATTTACCAAATTGCCAAGCAATATCGTCTTCCACTTGACTAAGATTATTTTCTTTAATGGCTTTAGCTTTGATTTGTTTTAAGTTATGATAATCATTCAAGACCGAATTGTTTGCTGCAATAAAGATCACGTTTTTTCCTTTAGTTAGATTCTCAGGGAAAAGTTTTGTAATCAGGAAGTCTTTTTCAACAAATATTTTGGCATTATAATCTTCAGCTGCCATCTCTGTAGGTTTCAATAAAACATTTAATTCCTGTTCATTTAATGGTGTGCTTAAAGCTAATTTTTTGCATCCCGCGCCAACAACTTCAGCGAATCCAACATTAATTCCTAAATAATAGGAATATACATCAAAATTTTTCAATATTTTTGAATATTTATGTTCACCCATTTAATTACCTGGATAAATATTTCTACTCATAACTATAAATTTCATGCTAAAAAAATTATTAAATAGTTAATTTATCAAGTTTCATGCATTCTTTTTGTAATCTCGAATTTTTTGAATTAAAAGTGGTAAAACTTCATATAAGTCTCCAATGGTCGATAATGTTGAGACACCACAAATTGGTGCATCTCTATCCTTATTTACGCTCATTATTATATCAGATGTTTTCATTCCAGCTAAATGTTGAACTGCCCCACTTATTCCACAGGCAATATATATTTTAGGTCTAACCGTTTTTCCACTGAGTCCA
>VGJH01000013.1 GCA_016867505.1 Candidatus Bathyarchaeota archaeon | reverse complement strand
TGGAATTAAACTAATTAAGACTATTACTTCAGGATTAATTGTATTTGCTATCTTAATAGCATCATACTCCCCTTTCAGATTACCATAATCCAACCCAATACAAATATGAGGAACAATTTTGTTAAAACCTGCATCAATTAAACTTAGCAGACTACGTTTATACTGAGAGAGGTAATAATTTAAACCATAGACTCTAGAAATAGTTTCTTCACTTCCAACAATGTCAAGAGATAAGAAGTCGACACCAGAATCAGCAATTTTCTTTGCATCCGATTCATCAAGTAACCCAGTATGAAGATTTAACAATAAACTTGTATTATCTTTAATCCATGAGAACGTTGAGAAAAAATCATCTAAAGGAATTTTTCCTTGAGATGTGCATCCACCACTTATTAGCATTCCTTTTCCACCAGAAGCATCAAGTTTCATAGCATAATCTTTCAATTTCTCTGGCGTGTCAACGTTTGGCATGTGTTTCAGATAATGCCCCATACAATGTTTACAATTTAGCATACACAGATCTCCAGTCACAGATACACTTGGAAACTTTGGTAAAGGATAATAGAACTTGATAATTTGGTTAGAATTGGTTATTGACAGATCTTTCACATAGAGTACCTATTTAAGCCAGCTAAAAACCTTAACCAAGCCACCCTTATAAATTAGAGACTCTTAGAGAAGTTAATGAAAGTGGAAGACTCGTTCAAGGCATGGGGACATCCAAACATTCAGGGAACTCATAAAACAACAATTATGACTACTAAGGATACAAATTTGAGTCTTAAGGGAGATTGCATAGTTGCTGTTTCTTCCGAGAAAAGCATTAATGAATTAAGTGAGGAAGTAAAAAATGCAACAAAAAACAGTGACGCCATAATTAGACTCATTTTTACCATAGAATCTGAATCGGTAGTAATCACAGGGAAAGGTGATCCAAGATTGACTTTTGAAAATATTCATGACATAGTTACACGTAAAAGCTCATTCATTTGTCCTCGAACATTAATGATTCAAGCAGATAAGGCTTCAATTGATCTACCAAGAAGCTTCATAATGAAAATGAAGAACCCTAAAACCATAATGAAAATCAATATAAAAGTAATGACCTAATTTGAAAGTCATGAAAAACAGCTGTTTTTGAATATAAGCTATCACGACTAAGTGAATTTTAAGCACAAATATTTTAATTCAGAACCTATCACCTAATCGAAGAATAGTTAGAGGATTACAGGGGGGAATGAGGAATCCAGTTCCAATCTGAAATGCTTCAATCAATTAAATCCTCCTTCATTCAACTCTCTGTTTTCAATTTAATAAAAAATTATGGTTTATGTGGTGTTTCATAATGAAAAGAAATCTGAGTCCTGTTGAATTGAGTAAACTGTCAAAAAAATTACGTTGTGATATATTATGCATGATTTGTGAGGCAGGCTCAGGACATCCTGGTGGATCTCTTTCAGCAATTGACATTTTATTAGTCTTATATTATAACATAATGAAACATGATCCCCAAAATCCTGCATGGATTGAGAGGGATCGATTTATATTAAGTAAGGGCCATGCAGCTCCAGCATTATACTCAGTGCTGGCAGAATGTGGTTATTTTGATAAAAGTCACCTCTCAACACTGAGAAATATTGGCAGCATTCTACAAGGTCACCCGGATAAAAAATTAACACCTGGTGTAGAAGTTTCTTCTGGTAGCTTAGGTAACGGATTATCTATTGCCTCAGGTCTTACCCTTTCATTCAAGTTAGATAAAAAAGAAAACCATGTATTTTGTTTAATAGGTGATGGTGAGTGTGATGAGGGTTTAATTTGGGAAGCTGCAATGTTTGCACCTCATTACAGACTTAACAATCTTACTGCGATTCTAGATAGAAATGGGCTTCAAATTGATGGTAAAACTGAAGCTGTTATGGGGCTTGAACCCTTAGCTGATAAATGGCGAGCTTTTAATTGGAACGTAATCGAAGTCAATGGACACGATTACTCAGCATTGCTAAAGGCATTCGAAGATAGTAAAAAGAATACTACAAAACCTACCATAATTATTGCCTCAACAATTAAAGGAAGAGGAGTCTCATACATGGAGGGTATCAAAGAATTCCATGGAAAACCTCCAAGCAAAATAGAGTTAGAGCAGGCACTAAAGGAACTGGAGGCTTAAAAATGAGCATGAAAGCTACTCGAGACGCATACGGAGACTGGTTAAAGGAGGCTGGAAAGCTAAACAAGGACATTGTTGTAGTTGATGCTGATCTTTCAGAGTCAACAAAGACAAATGTATTTGCTAAAGAATTTCCAGATAGATTTATTGATGTTGGTAGTGCTGAACAGAATCTAATTGATATCTCAGCGGGTCTTGCTTTAGGAGGGAAAAAAGTATTCGCGAGCTCCTTCGCAATATTTGAAACCGGTAGAGCTTGGGATCAAATCCGCAATGTTGTATCGCATGATGAACTGAATGTTACGCTTGTAGCTACTCATGCAGGCTTGTCTTGTGCTGCTGATGGAGCATCTCATCAAGCTCTTGAAGATATTGCTTTAATGCGTGTTATTCCAAATATGAAAGTTATAGTACCTTGTGATGCTGATGAGACTAAAAATGCTTTAGATGCTCTATTAAATACTCAAGGTCCTGCATACATGCGTCTTAGACGTGAAAAAGAACCATTGATTGAGAAAAAATATAATTTTAAGCTAGGAAAAGCTGAAACGCTTCGTGAGGGTTCCGATATTACTATCATAGCTACTGGTATGATGGTTAGCTATTCACTTAAAGCTGCAGATATTTTGAAAGAGAAAGGCATCAGTTCATCAGTTCTTAATGTTCATACAATTAAACCTCTTGACTCCAACACACTATGTAAGACAGCAAAAAATACTGGAATTATTGTAACAGTTGAGGAACATTCAATTTTTGGTGGGCTCGGAGGAGCCGTAAGTGAAGCTGTTTCAGAAACTTATCCTGTGCCAATTTTTAAAATTGGAGTCAATGATACTTTTGGTCAATCAGCCAGATCTTTTGAGCCATTATTGAAAGCTTATGGATTAACTCCGGATCAAATTGCGGAAACTTCCGAAAAATATATCAAAAAAATTAAGAGATAACATTCTAAGGTGTATTGTATGGAGATATTTATCGACACAGCTGAAATTTCTCAGATTAAAAAATACTGGAATATGGGGGTCATAGATGGAGTGACCACTAATCCAACTCTAATCGCAAAATCTGGGAGAGACTTTAAACAGGTTGTAGCTGAGATAGCTGACATTGTTAAAGGACCAATAAGCGTGGAAGCTATAAGCACCCAAGCTTCAGACCTTATTGCTGAAGCGAAAGAGCTAGTAAAATTTGGGGAATATATTGTAGTAAAAATTCCTATGACAGCTGAAGGCCTTAAAGCAGTTAAGGAGCTTAATAAATTAGGAATTAAAACAAATGTTACTTTAGTATTTTCAGCTAGTCAAGCATTATTAGCAGCAAAAGCTGGGGCGACATACGTTAGCATATTTGTTGGTAGATTAGACGACAGAGGACATGAGGGAATGGAAGTTGTTTATGAAATTGGGGAAATTTTCAAAAACTATAGATTGCCCTCCAAATTAATAGTTGCCAGTATTCGACATCCTCGCCATGTTATTGAAGCAGCTACAGCTGGAGCTGATGTTGCAACAATCCCACCAGATACTCTAGACAAGATGCTTGCACACCCATTAACTGATGAAGGTTTACGAGTTTTCGCAAGTGATTGGGAAAAAGTGAAAAAAACATAAGAAAACCCTCCTTTTTAAGGAAAGCAGATAAGCTACCTTCCACTCACTTTTTCAGGCGTGCATTGAACTCTAAAATTATAATAGTAATTTTTTTTTCATTTTTATTAATAATCCCAAATGTTTCAGCATCTTCACAATTACGTTACAGGTTTACAATGAGTTACGTATTCGAGAATAAGGGTTTAGAGGCAATAAATTTAACAAAAGAAGACGTTTCAGTACCCCTTTTTTTGAAAGAGCCTAGTCAAAGTGTAAAAATTGTTGCCTTTTCGCATAATCTTGTTGATGAATATAATGACCAAGATGAAAATAGGTGGCTTGTTGTTAATATTTCTCGTATAATTAACCCAAGTCAGAAGATTAGTATTTTTGTTACATATGAAATTGAATCGAATGATAGGGTGAGAAGTAGTTTAGATAATAATAAGGCGGGTTTAATTTCAGATATTCCTGATTCAATGATTCAAGAGTATTGTATCACAACCTCTACCTTCATGTCATCAAATAAGGATATACTTTCTAAGGCTCAGGAGCTTACAAAAAACACGCAGACGGTTTTAGGTAAAGTAATGAATCTATTAGATTGGTTTATTGCTAATATTAGATACGGAAATTATGAAGTCCCACGTTATGCAAATGAAACTTTCAGGTACCTAGAAGGAGATTGTGATGACCAAGCAATATTATTAATTAGTATGTTACGAGGGATAGGGATACCCTCTTATTTGGAAGTTGGAACTTACTTTATGCCAGGTTACGAGACAACAAATAAAAGTTGGGATGGACATCTCGAAAATATTGCTAAAAACATAGGCTGGCATGGGTGGGCTATGGTCTATATTCCTCCTTGGGGATGGACGCCTGTTGACTTGACTCTAAGTACGAGCGTTGATCCATTAACAAAAATTAATCAGGCACCTGAATACTCGAATTTAATAGTTAAATGCTTTAGAGTTTCAAAACAAGACTATATTACTGAAAGTTGGAACACCCGAGAAAGAGTAATCAAATCAACTTTATATGTTATTAGCAAAGATGAAGCAACTCAAATATTTAATCAGCCATTACAAAACCCAAATATTCAATTTTTAGGAGTTAGTATAGTCATACTAATAATCGCTTTATTTTATTTAGAGAGGAGAAAAAATCAAATTCCAAAATAAATTCTTTAAACCATAAGTTACTATATATTTTCTGATGATTTATGGAAATACCTGAATGTATTCTTCGTCGAAAAAGTGTTAGAAATTTCCTTGAAAAAGAAATCTCTGACCAAGATATTGAGATTATTTTAAAATCGGCAATCCTTGCGCCAAGCGCTGGAAACCTTCAGCCATGGAACTTTATTGTTATTAAAGACACTGCTACAAAATTGAAGTTATCAGAAGCTGCGTCTAATCAAAAATCTATCATCATGAGTTCGGTGGTATTTGCTATCTGTGTTGAGCCTTCGAGATCTGCTACACGTTATGGTGAAAGAGGCACTAACCTATATTGCTTCCAAGACACAGCAGCAGCTATAATGAACATAATTTTAACTGCAGCTCATAATGGTTTAGGAAGTTGTTGGATTGGTGCCTTCAATGAAGAGATGGCATCAAAAATTCTTGAGTTACCTCAAGGTATTAGACCCATCGCTCTCCTGCCAGTAGGTTATCCAAGTGAAACACCAAGCCAAAGACCAAGAAGACCTCTAAATGAGGTAGTTCATAAAGAAAAATGGTAATTCAATACATTTTTTCAATTAAACATTCGTGAGGTAGGTATTGGAGGTACACATTTTCTTAGGTTAATTAATGCCCTCTTTTTTTCTTCGTTCTTGATATCTGAATTAATTATTCCTGTTTTTAACAATTCAGTAGCTTCATCCATTGCTTTCCTATTAACAGGATAAGGGACTCCATCTTTGCCACCAAAGGCAAAATTGAATCGTACAGGGTCATTCCAACTAGCTTTTTCTCCATATATTAATTCAGAGATTAAGCTTAAACCTCTAATAGTTGATGGTCCTACTCCTTGAAAAGCAACAAGCTCTTCATAATTGGATGGTTGAAACTCATATAATGCTCGTAGTGTATCCCAATTAACTGACCTTGGCATAACTAAAAGATCATGACAATTAGCATCATTCCATCCATCTAGGCGAGATTGACCAAATTTGACTGTCTTAATAATCATTTTTTCAATTTTATCAGTTCTCTCTTTTACTAAATCAACACAGACCTCTCTATTATTGTAACTAAATTTACTGGTTAGGTCTAATACATTATCTAAATGACTATTACAGATAATAGCATTTTGAGGTTCATCAATAAACCCATTATGCTCAATTGGCCAATGATATCTACGTGCATCAACTCTTTCATGATTAATCCCTTGCTGAATCACAATCCAATGACCATTTTCATCAAAAATGAAGCAGTGATGATATAGTTGGTAACCATCTTGGATTAAATTATTATCAACTTTAGCTGCTATTTTACTAGAGTAGACCAATTCATCAATTTTTAATGTACTTAAACCAAAACTTTCCCCATGTTTCTTAATTTCTAATGGAGCTTGACGAGATGTCCTACCCTTACCACCAGCTATTGCTAATCCTATTTCACTTGGAATAATTGCTTCTTTAAGAGCACCACATGTGACAGTTGTTGTTCCACTACTATGCCAATCATAACCCAAAACACAGCTTAATGATTGAAAAAACCAAGGATCGGAAAGCCGCTCCAGATATCCAGTTAATCCATATTCTTCGATAATTAAAGAGGTTAAACATTTAGCTAATTTCACCATACGATTGAAAAGCCATTTTGGAGCTTTTCCAGGATGTAACGGGAGAATTGCGGAGGCTTTACTCATTCAGCAGAAAAAATATTCTCTTAGTTATATTTTTGTAGAATAAAATTGTAGAGGAGTTGAATAAAAGTAAAAAAGAGTTTAAATTCTTTTTATTAACTCTTCTGCAACTATTTCTAAACCTCGGGCAGTAAGCTCAAGAGACATTGAAGCTGTTCGTTTATCGAAAGCTTGCTCGGGTAATAGAGGAACATGGATAAATCCAGCTTGAATTTCTAGCTTCTTCCTGTCAACAAGGTTCATTAAATGGTAAAATAACTGGTTGCAGCCAAATGTTCCGGCACTATAGGAGAGTTCTGCTGGAATTTTTTCTTCTCTAAGCCTGGCGTGAAGATCTCTGACGGGTAAAGATGTGAAATATGCTGCTGGTCCATCCTCAAGTTTCTCATCAGTGGGTTTAGCTCCACAGTTATAAGGCGCCCGTGCGTTTGCAAGATTGATTGCCACCCGCTCAAGGTTGAGGTGTGGTCCACCTCCTTGCCCAGTACATACAATTGCTGAAGGGGTATGTTTATCCACAAACTTTTCAATTAATCCCTTAATCTCAGCATATCGTAGAGGCATCTCTTCAACAATTATTTTGTATCCATCAATTACTTTGCCATCCAGTTTTTTACAGGATAAGATTGATGGATTAACAGTGCTTCCGCCAAATGGCTCAAAACCAGTGAATAATAACTGTTTTTTTTCCTGCATACTCTTCACTGCAAAGAAAATACCGAATTAGTATATTTGTTTGACTAACCTATTAGTCTACCATACCTGTCGACTTCTTGTCGTCTAACCCTGGTACTGGATATGGGTTTACCATCGTCAGCTAAAACCATCTTCATGACGAAAATTAATAGAGGTTTCTTTCCTTTTTTAACTCGGATTTGATTGATTTCTTCAGCACGTGGTTCGGTTTCTTCACTTACCAATATTCCTTCAAGATTCGTATTATCGGTAGCAGGGCCATAAGGGTCATCAAGTGGGAAAAAGGTACTGCGTTCAAGCAAATTTCTTTCATTTAAATAGGCTTGAACATCAGCCAACCTCATTGGGTATGGATCAATTATATGTGGTTTCTTCATAGAAGCAGCGAATCTATCAGTTGTTATACCAATCATTACATTATCTGCGATTCTAAAGGCTTCATCAAGAAGATACCAATGCCCTTTATGCATTACATCAAATGTGCCTGCAACGGTTATTGATTTAAGTCGCTGCTCACTCATCAGCCTTTCCTCTGGAACTTCATTAACGCACTCGTAGTTGAAATTAAGCTTTTAGTATATACTCGATGATAGAATATTAGATTAACCCCCTAAATGACAAGAACCAGTTCACTAACGTTGGCCCAACGACTATTAAAACAATAAATCTTATGACATCTGCAAATATTCCGACTTTTATCATGTCTCTCATTTTAATGAATCCTGAGCTGTATGCAATTGCCATAGCAGGTGTTGTGCTTGGTAGGGTACTTGGGATAGTTGTGGCTATTGCTGTGCCCAATATTGGGCCAATCGGATTTATTCCAGCAGCAATTGATAAGGATGCAGCAAGAGGGCAAGCCACTGAAGCAGCCCCTGTGTTCGAAGCAGGATAACTCAAAAGAAAGCCAATAAAACTGCAGACAGCAAAAATCATGTATTCACTTGGTGTGGGTCCAATCACACTCTTAAAAAGCATACCAATCCATTGACTAAATCCGCTTCTCATTAAACCAGTTCCAAGTGTAATTCCACCACCAACAAGGAAAACTATATCCCAGTTAATTGATTCGTATAACATCTCATCCCACTTTAAGAGTGTAGTTCCATCAATCTTGATTAATGGAAAAATAAATAGAACCAAAGTAGCTGGAGCAGCTTCTGGTAAAATTTTAGTTAATAAAACACTTAATGGCTCAAGATCTGGTTTAATTAATGCTAAGTTTGTTGCTATTCCTGGTATTAACCATAAAAATAAAGTTAAGAGTAAAATGGATATCGTGATTTTTTCTCCTCTATTCATTGGACCAAGCTCAGAAAGTTCTTTTTTTAGAGTTGAAGGTTCGAAAGGTAGACTTGATATTTCAGGTTTAATAATTTTATAAACTAAAAACCATGTTAAGAATAAACCAAAAAAAGCGTGGAAAGTTCCTACATAAAACCAGTCGACAAAAGTAAGATCGAATTTAGTTGTTTCAAATATTACTTTTTTAGCTATCAAGTTTGTTGTTGTACTCGTTAAAAATAATAGGCTACCGGAAGTTGCTGCTTGTCCAAGAGCTAGAAGTGTGCCTGTGCCATATGAACTACCTTTATTGAAGCCTTGTCTCATTAAGAAAGCAATAACGAAACCATATACTATACTCGTGGCAGCAGTCATTGAGCCTGTTAAGGTTAATAGGAATACAGGAAGACTTGCGACAAAAAACCCAGCAACTGCAGGATTCCTTGTTCTGCTTAAACTTGCTAGAGTCAATGCTACGCGTCTATCTAATCCCCATTTCTGGAAAGCTTTAGCGAAGATAAAACCACTTATAATAACTATAATTAATGGATCCATTATTGGTGCAACTGAATCCTTCCAAGGGATTATTCCGGATATACTGAAAAGAATTATTGGTACTAACCCAGCTAAGCCTAATGAAGTAGTTTCAAAAACCCACCAGGTTGCAGTCCATAATAGTACACCTAATCCATACTTTGGGCCTAAATTTGACGAGACATTGACAAATTTTGCTGCTTCATCCATTGTACTATTACTTGGAATTAGTAGACAGAGTAAGAATAGCAGTGGTCCCAGATAGAAACTGATTCTCTTCATTGACCATTCAACTTTTCTCAAAGCCACTTAAACCCCTTGAAAGTGTAATAGGAAGGAACCTACGAGGGGCTACTCAAAAACGTTACCCCTTATAGAGCGTAATAAATAAATACCATACGAATTTCTCATAATTAGTTCATACTATTTTAGCTAATTTTTAGAGAATATAATTTTTTTTAAGTGAAGAGGGTTAGATTTTTTTACTAAATAATAATTATTATTTCTTCATGAGTTTACAGTGGCCTTATGAAAATATTGATGGTTACCTTTACGTTGATGGAGTTTCAACGATTGATATTGCTCGACGTTATGGAACACCGGTTTATGTTTATAGTGAGAATTTAATTAGAAAACAGTACAAATTATTATCATCAACCATTGCCAAATATTATCCAAAAACAAGATTACTATTTGCTTCAAAAGCCAATACAAACATATCAATACTTAATATTTTACTTGAAGAAGGATCAGAGATTGATGCTGTAAGTCCTGGAGAAGTTTACTTATCACTGGCTACCGGTTATAAGCCATCTCAAATTATGTTTACAGGAACTAGTGTTGGTCTTGATGAACTTAATTATCTTCTTGAAACGGGAGTAAGAATTAATGTAGACTCTCGTTCACAATTAGAACGAACTTTAAATCTGGAAGTGCCTGAGCTTATCTCAATACGGATTAACCCAGAATTTGGAGCTGGTCATCATGAACATGCTATAACAGCTGGTCCAAATGTGAAATTTGGGATTTGGGATCAGGATGCTGTTGAGGCTTATAATCTTGCAGCAAGAGCTGGAGTAAAAAAATTTGGTATACAGATGCATATTGGATCAGGAGTTTTTGATGTTTCCAATTATGTGAAGGCGTCTTCTAGGTTACTTGAAATTGCAAAAAAAATTCACGAAGAAACAGGCATCTCCTTTGATTTTATTGATTTAGGAGGAGGGATAGGAATACCCTACAAACCAGAGGATATGCAAATCAATCTAGATAATTTCATGGATACTCTTTTTGGATTTGTCAAAAGCAAGCTAAGTGAATATAACTTAGGTATGCCAGAGATATGGTTTGAACCAGGAAGGTTTTTCGTTGCAGAAGCAGGAATAATTTTGACACGCATCACTACAATTAAAAAAACACCATATAAAAATTGGATCGGGGTTGATGCTGGTTTCAACACTTTGATTAGACCAGCACTTTATGGTTCATACCATGAAATCATTGCTGCCAGTAAATTGAATGGTAGAAAAAGCAAACATGACATTTATGGACCATTATGCGAATCAGGAGATGTATTTGGACATGATAGAGAGATACCAGAAGTGGAGGAAGGTGCCCTACTAGCAATAATGAACGCAGGAGCTTATGGATACAGTATGAGCAGTCAATATAATTCTCGCCCAAGAGCCCCAGAAGTTATGGTTAAAAATGGTAAAGATTGGTTGATCAGAGAAAGAGAAACATTTGAGGATTTACTTAAAGGACAAAAAATGAGTTAAAAAATTAATTTACTTTAAAAAACTGTGTCATAGGTGCTCCACATATGGAACATTTGTCTGGTGCATTATTTTCTACTGTGTTTCCACATACTTTGCACACATAATAATCAGTATTTGGTATTGTTTTATTTTCTTTTAATGCAGCCAATAATTTACTATAAAGCTCTGCATGAATTTCTTCAACTTTGTTAGCTATATTGAAGCTCCATTCAGCTGCTTTGTTTTTTTCTTTTTGAGAAATTGCGATATATTCCGGGTACATTTGTTTGAATTCGAAAGTCTCACCACTTATTGCTTCATCAAGATTGCTCAGTGTTGTACCAACTTTACCTGCAATTCGTAGATGGTTTAAAGCATGAATTGTTTCAGCTTCAGCTGCAGCCTTGAATAATTTTGCTACTTGTGGTAATCCTTCCTCCTCTGCTTTTTTAGCAAAAGCAAGGTACTTTCGATTTGCTTGAGATTCACCTGCAAAAGCATCCATTAATTTATCAATTGTTTCAGGCATTTTATGAACCTAAAATAGAATTGCATTTCAGTCGAGATAAATCTTGACATTTTAAATTATTAAATTCGGAGAAGAGGGCAAGTCATACAATGAACTCCGCCATTTCCTTTTATGAACTCATCACCTGGAATCTGAATCACTTCAATGCCTCTTTCTCGAATCTCATCAATAATGTGATCATTACTTGAAGAATGGAGTATTAGCGCTTCGTCTACCGTAAGCAGGTCACAAGCCATCTCTTCACATTGCTCTGAAGTAATTTCGATAACATCATACTCATTATCACGTAACCATTCCAAGTAACTGGCGGTCCATGTTTCTGAGCGAGTGAAGATTGTAGCAGGGTATGCCTCAAGCGTCTCTCGGTTAAATAATGCAATTTTTCCTGGAAGTTCAATAAACTCGGTATCAATATGACTAATACCTTTTGGGAGGTTAATCTGGATAAATTGGTCAATAAGTTGTTCGTTTAATAGGAAACTTTGAAGATCCTCAATACCCCCTTGAGTTGTTCTTGGAGTTAACGCTGCTAATGCTACTTTGCCTTCAAGTAAAATGAAACTTCCCCCTTCAAGGGTTTGTCCTTCAGGTGTATAATGTGCTATAGGGGTACCTGAGGCGAGGTGTGCGGCTTTAACTATTGGGGTTTCATATCTTCTTGATTCTAATCCCATCCTGAATAATATTGCCCCAGCATCAGTTATTGTGCTACTATCACGCGTATAAACTAGATTAGGGGATTGATGAATTAATTTTGAAGTGAAAGGATCATCTGCAAGGAGAGTTCCAATATCTAAAACCTCTACACCTGAATCATTAAGTGCTTCAGTCATCATTTGATGATGTGATTGGAATCTTTTAACATTGACCTGTGATTTGAAATGATGTAAAGCAGGGTTAAGATTAGCTAACTCTAATTCTTTACCAGGGTGATGAACTAGTACTCTTCTAAGTTCACCAACTTCGTTGGGTACTCCGAATTCAGGCATTAAAACTTCGATCCCTTCACTTAAATTAAAACGTAATGAAAATGTATTTTAAATACAAATTTTGGTGACTACTTTTGTTTTATACTACTTTAAATTTAGGTGTTACCGAAGGCTCAGTGATGCCCTCTGAGCAAATCCAGTGACCATTTTCAATCGCTTGGAGGGCATAGCCTCAAATAAGATTATAGAGGATTTTGATTAACCTGCTTTTTTCTTATACAAGAATATAGAGCCATATGAATGACTGATAAATTAAGAACTACCCATAAACACACCACCACAAC
>VGJH01000012.1 GCA_016867505.1 Candidatus Bathyarchaeota archaeon | reverse complement strand
AAGAACCTGGGACCCCCGCTCAATGTATAATGCTAGAACCTTCATGGACTATCACACACCAGTGGATAAAGACATTAAAAAGAGAGTTATAACACGTCATCGACTTAAGAAGAAGAATCCATACGAGGAGATGGGAGAACCAGTTAAGCCAATTGTGTACTATATCGATAATGCTGTCCCAGAACCAATCCGAAGTGCACTTGTTGAAGGAGCAAACTGGTGGAATCAAGCTTTTGAAGCAGCAGGATACAAGAATGCTTTCAAAGCTGAAGTCCTACCAGAAGGCGCTGATCCCTTAGACATACGATACAATATTGTGAACTGGGTTCATAGGAGTTCAAGGGGATGGAGTTATGGTTCAGGTGTAACTCACCCACGAACAGGTGAAATAATTAAGGGACAAGTAGCTCTTGGTAGCCTCAGAATTAGACACGACTTCATGATCGCAACTGGATTAGTTGGAGACTATAAAAATGGTACAGAATCTAAAAAAATGCTAGATATGGCTTTTGCTCGAATAAGGCAGCTTAGCACCCATGAAATTGGTCACACACTTGGAGTAGGCCACAACTATGCTAGCCATGTTAATGGCAGAAGCTCTGTAATGGATTACCCAGCCATGTGGGTTAAAATCGATGAAAAAGGCGAACTCGACTTAAGTGACGCATATGCTCGTGGAGTCGGTGAATGGGATAAAGTCTACATCAACTTCGGTTACAGGGACTATCCTGAAGGCATAGATGAAGAAGCAGAAGGAAGAAAAATCCTTGATGAAGCCTTTGAAAAAGGCCTCCTCTATGTTCCAGGTCAGGATTCAGGACCAGGTGGAGCTCAACCATACTGCGCCCCATGGGTAAACGGTACGGATCCAATTGATGAGCTTGATAGAATAATTAAAGTAAGAAAAATTGCCTTAAACAATTTTGATGAACGAAAAATTAAACCTTATGAGCCTATGGCTATCTTAGAAGACATTCTTGTACCAATCTACCTATTCCACAGGTATCAGGTAGAAGTAGCATGCAGTAAAATTGGTGGTTTAATCTACTACCATACAATCAGAGGAGATACCCAACCAGACCCAAAGATCGTTCCAGGAGAAGAGCAAAGAGCTGCAATAAAGAAAGTACTACAAACACTTGACCCGGAGTTCCTTGCTATGCCACCAAAAATCCTTGAGAAGCTCCCCCCAAGATTATCCAACTTCGGACAAAATAGGGACCAGTTCCCAGGCAGAACAGGTTATGTCTTCGATGCAATGGGAGCAGCTGAAACAGCAGCAGACTTAACAATCAGCCGAATCCTGAATACAGAAAGAGCAACTAGGCTAATTGAATATCATGCACGAGATCCCAATACACCAAGTTTAGGAGAAATAATTGATGAACTCATATCCTATACTTGGAAGAAGACTCATGAAAATGAATACTATGCAGAACTTGGTAGAATGACAGCAAGCAACGCAATGTACAACTTGATGAAACTAGCATCAAACAATCAAGTATCAGATTCAGTTCGCTCCATCACTTACCTAAAGCTAGATGATCTAAAAAGCTGGTGTGAAACACAGATTAACTCAGCTAAAAATGCTGAATACGAAGCACATTACATGTGGGCAGCAGAAACCATCAAACTATACAAAGAAAACCCACAAGCTGTTAAACTTAGTGAACCACTCGAAACACCACAAGGTCCCCCAATCTAAATATATTTTTCATCAATTCACATACTCCTTTTTTTAATCAAGCAGCAAAAGTTAATTCAAATAAGGTATAATAGAATCCGATTATGATGGTTAAGAAACTTAGAATCGCAGTCAAACAGATAAAAGGTCACTGCGATATAATGAATGTTGGGGATTACTTCGAAGTCGATGGAAGTAAACTAAGCATACCCACGAATAAATACTTCTGTTACTGGGCAATACAAAGCATATTACCAATGCTACCAGCAAAGCAGAGGATCCTTAAGGAAGATGGTGACTGGATGCCCACGACATGGGAAATAGAATGCCCCGACCCAGCGGGACAAGCCATACTAAAGATTGAAGAAATTCAATAAACCAACAAAAATAAGCAGTAATCTAAACAAAAAGAGGTGAAACTCTATGCGCCCACCATGGTTCATCACATTACTTAAGAAAAATTTCCGCTTTCGCTTCGTCCTCGCAAGTGCATCAAGAATACCAGGCGTCGGTACATTAATGTCCAAGACGCTTTTTGATAAAGACGCCCTGATCTACCTTCCCAAAGACTCTGTAATAGAGCTAAAAATAAATCAATCAATACCAGCACCAGAAACGATACCACTACCATCAAAAATAATTCACGAATTCATTGATGAAGCAAGCTTTCACTGGATCATGGACTTCTGCATCTGCAGAGAATCAAACAAATGCAGTGACTACCCAAGAGACCTAGGATGCCTGTTCATGGGGGAAGCAGCGAAAAAAATAGATCCAAAACTCGGTCACCCAGCGACAAAAGAAGAAGCACATAATCATATTAAACACGCAGACGAAGCAGGATTAATCCATGTCATTGGCAGAAATAAACTGGACAGCGTCTGGCTTGATGTCTCCCCTGGTCAAAAGCTCTTGACTGTTTGCAATTGTTGCCCATGTTGTTGTTTATGGAAGATGCTACCGAATCTTAACAACAGCATTAGTGGTAGAATCACTAAGATGGAAGGGATTGAGATACAAGTTGGTTCTAATTGCGTAGGTTGTGAAGCATGCAGTAAAGTGTGTTTTGTTGATGCCATTAAAATTGTTGAAGGAAAAGCTCAGATCAATGATAATTGTCGTGGTTGTGGAAGATGCGTGGAAGTCTGCCCAAATCATGCTATTTCAATCACTGCACCAACATCAGAAGTAATTGAGCAAACGATAATGAGAATAAAAGAAAAAGTAGATGTAAAATAAGCTAAATTTCCCTAAAAATGGGGAACGTCTAAATGTAAGGAGCGCTGTCTTGCGTTATTATTAATACACTCGGTGACTCGTTTGGAGAATAAACAGTGGCACACTGAAAACATCGATGAGACACTTGAAGCACTCAACTCAAGTAAAGCTGGATTAAGCTCAGAAGAAGCAGATAAGCGAATCAAGAAATATGGTTTCAATGAGTTAAAAGATGAGAAAAAAGAAACTATTCTTGAAAAATTCATCAATCAATTCAAAAACATCCTAGTGATTATTCTGATATTCGCTGCAGCAGTATCGTATTATGTTGACGTAATTATCGGAGAGACACCCTGGGACACAGTCATTATTCTGTTAATAGTCATTATGAATGCTATCTTAGGTTTAGTTCAGGAATATCGTGCAGAGAAGGCACTTGAAGCACTCAAAAAAATGGTTTCACCCCACGTAATAGTCATCAGAAATGGTGTCGAAGCCAACATTGAGTCAAAGACTCTTGTACCAGGAGACATAATCCTGCTTGAAGCTGGCTCCCGTGTACCAGCCGATGCTCGACTCATAGAAGCAGTGAATTTACAGCTTGATGAAGCCACATTAACTGGAGAGTCTACCCCAGTTAGAAAAAACCTTGAACCACTCCCTGAAAACACCCTGCTTGGTAATAGAAAAAACATGATATTTATGGGAACCAGCGTCTCAGCTGGTCGAGCGGTAGCTGTAATAACTGGAACCGGAATGCAGACAGAATTCGGAAAGATAGCTGGACTAGTTCAAGCGGTTGAAGAAGAAGCCCCACCAATAGTCCAAAAAGTAGAGGTGATGGGTAGACAACTAGGAACTATAAGCATTATTTGCACAATTCTAACTTTCTTGGTTGGATATTTTATTTTCAAACAGCCTTTAGAACAAATTTTCATAACAAGCATTGGTCTTGCAGTCTCAGCAATACCTGAAGGCCTCCCTGCGGTTTTGACCATTACACTTGCGCTTGGTGTTGGTCAAATGGCTAGACAGCAGGCTATCATAAGAAAGCTTGCATCAGTTGAAACTTTGGGCAGTACAACAGTGATCTGCAGTGATAAGACAGGTACCTTAACAAAAGGAGAGATGACGGTCCGCCAAATTTTTTGCCATAATAGGACAATAGATGTGTCAGGTTCAGGATATGATCCGAATGGAGAATTTACAGTTGATGGAAACAAAATAGACGTAGAGCATGATGAGGATCTGAAACTTTTACTGAAGTCATCAGCGTTATGCACGGATGCACATACAAACAACCTAAATGGGCAACACGGTATTTTTGGCGACCCTACTGAGGGAGCCTTAGTTGTCGCTGCAGAGAAAGCAGGCTACAGCAAGAAAGAACTAGAAAAAGAATCCCCTCGAATAGGAGAAGTGCCATTCGATTCAAATCGGAAAAGAATGACGACAATACATCAATCACCAATCGACTGTGTTGCATATGTTAAGGGAGCACCTGAGCTGATACTCAACCGTAGCAACCAAATCTATGAAGACGGAAAAATCAATAAACTCACAGAGGAGAAAAGAAACAGAGTTAACCAAGCCTCCCAACAGATGGCGACTGAGGCTCTGCGTGTTCTAGGTATTGCTCACAGAATCATTCCCGCAGATATGAAAGATTATGACCCAGAAATCGTTGAAGACGAGTTAGTGTTTATTGGGTTAGTTGGTATGATTGATCCTCCACGGGAAGAAGTGAAGGAAGCTATCAAACTATGTAATGGTGCAAAAATTAGAGCAGTAATGGTAACAGGAGACCACCAACTTACAGCAGTTGCAATTGCTAAGCAGATTGGCATCATAGAAGAAGAGAAGAAAGGCGTAGTCTTTACCGGAGAAGACTTGAGTAGCATGACTGATGCAGTTCTGGATAAAGTGATTGAAGATGCAAGAGTCTTTGCTCGAGTAAGCCCAGAAGATAAAATGAGGATAGCATTAAGCCTGAAAAGGAAAGGACATGTTGTGGCAATGACAGGTGACGGAGTAAATGACGCTCCAGCCCTGAAAGCAGCTGATATTGGCATAGCCATGGGAATCAAAGGAACTGACGTAACTAAAGAAGCATCAGACATGATCCTGCAGGATGACAATTTCGCCACAATAGTCCGGGCAGTTGAAGGAGGACGCCACATCTACGAAAATATAACCAAATACCTCCGCTTAATGTTAAGTGCTAATTTTGATGAATTCGCAGAGATACTTGCTGCATTCGCATTTGGCATCCCACCACCATTACTAGCAATACACCTATTATGGATCAATCTAGTAACCGATGGACTACCAGCAATAGCTCTTAGCATGGACCCAAAATCCCCTGATCTAATGAAGTATCCACCAAAAGATCCGAAAGAGGGCTTACTCACAAGGTTTTGGGGCTTCATCCTCTTCGCAGCATTCGTTGATTTCTGCAGTGACTTCATTCCATACTGGTGGATATACCACAATACGGGCGATTTAATCCTAGCAAGAAGCGTAGCATTCACAACTATAGTATTCTTCGAGTTCCTCCTAGCCTACCAGTGTAGAAGCGAAACAAAACACATATTCACCCAAGGATGGAAAGGCTTTACAGAGAACAAAACACTGCTACTCTCAGTAATAGTAGGAATTACATTACAATTTGCGATATTATACTACTCACCACTCTCAGCTGCATTCGACGTGAAAGCCCTCCCACCCGAATTATTAGCACTCTGCATCATCGGAGCATCATCAGCATTCCTAATAAAACCAAGCTGGCTCATCAAAAAGAAACAATACTCTCTAATCTAAACACTATTAATAAAAAATTATTCGTTAATAAGCTCATTTGTTATATCAACTGTTCCAACCCTATCAACAAGCCAAACAATATATTCAATTTTCTTATTTACTTCAGTCATGTTTTCAGTTCACCAACAATTCATCAAATTCAGCACCATCTTTCGCATAAAATCTGCATGTCTCTAGCAAAGTTACATTCGAAATATTCTTAGCAATTAATAACTTTCTCTGCTATAGAACTTTATCAATGACATCTTGACGTATGAGAGCCTCTTTTAATCTAAATTTGAATTTGTCAAAAACTTCACCGAGCCGATTGATTTTTCTACTCCACCAAATGTTTATGGATTATCAAATTTACCATTAATCTAAGTCCAATTTTTTTTTATTTCTTAATTTCTTGTTTGCTTCCACAACAGCTGCATACAATGTATCCTTGCTTCATTTTTCCTTCAACAAATTCTTTGCATTCTTCTTTATCAAGGAACAATGGTAGATTACAGACTTTACATTTTACTTCTAGAGGCTCTGGATCAGCCACACATATCACCTATGTTAGGTTAGGATAGACTGCTTAAAAACTATTTAGTTAATCACTTAAAAATATTTTATATTGCGAAGAGCCTCATACTCATGAAGAATTGTCCTAGGTAATACATTGAGACAAGGAATATTGTTCCACAAAAGACCCAAATGAATACAGTGCTTTTTCCCCTCATATTTTTACACTCTTAACAGGTGGAATAAGTCACAAATTGATTTAATGCTACTCTAGCATTTTTACTAAAGTACTTCCTTAAACAGTAAAAAACTTTGAAAATTCACCAAATAAAGTGATAAAATATTATGTATCACAGTTTTAGCTTTGTTGCACTGGATGTTACATACATAAAATTAATACTGAAATTTACTTTATTATCTTGTTAGTGGTAGGTATGAAAAAGCTGATCTCTTATCTGATTCTTCTTTTAATGCTTGGATCTGTTACTAATTTCAATGTTTCAGCAGTTGATAATATTACATCAGCTGATTTTGAGAAGGAGAGTTGGAGTAAAACCATTGACTTGATTGAATATGCTAGAAGCCACATTAATGAGACCGGTGGGATACAGCCTCCAGTTAATTGGTCTTCTCAGACAGTGCTGAATTACATTAACATTTATGGTGTGAAACTTCTTTATGCTGGTTTTAGTGGATTAACTATTGATAAAGCCTCTTTCCAAATACCTTTACAGTCATTTGTTGAACGTTTCAAGACTCGTGAAGGATTAGAGGCCTTAAGTGCATCTAGCTTCTTGATGATGGTTGCGTTTAATGATACCAAAAACTCGATTTACCCAAATTCACCTGATGAAGGAGATAATCTATGGGCTTCATTCTCGATGGGCACTGACTTCACTGAATTCTTTGGAAATAATATTGCTCCACACTTCAGTGGTTCAGTAAAAGTGACGCCATTAACCGCGACACAGGACAAGAAGGGATGGTCGTGGGGCATGAGCTATTACAATATGACTGCAATCTGGTGGAAATTAGTGACAAAGAGTGGTTCACCAGATTACAGCAAGATTCCAGTAAATTTCTGCGTTTATGATGAAATCAGCTTCAACTATAAACTAGTTTTTGATACAGTGAATGGTGAAGCAAAACTATTTTTAACCTACAACATTGGTGAAATCAGGAACCTTTGGGGTTTCACATGGGTTGGTCTCTTCCCAACACTTTACCATTATAATGATACTGGTTGTTTCCTCTGGGGCAAAACGAAGGTCTCATCTGAGACAGTCCATACTTTCCTCAAGAATAATGGCATCAAAATGAGTATAGTTCTTGTACAAAGAAATTATGTAGCGAACCAGACACTCACAAGCAGCTCAAGTGGTAAACCCGCTTCTCAAGCTGGAATAGATGTAAGTAAAGGAATAATTGAAACAAAAGTAAGCAATGGAGCCAAAGTCTACAGCATAGATTTTGGTTCAAAGATCAGTTACAAACTCTATAAAACATCAACACCTTCACAATACGACTCAATCACTAGGACAGAATTAGTAGAGAAATATGCAAAGAACCCAGTGGTTGAGATACAAACCTCTTTACTTAAAATCATGAATCTAATGGTTAAACGAATCACCCCCGACCAATACTGGAGTAACGTCTCATCGTTCTTCGACATCTCGAAATCTGATTACCTGTACATAACCTCGTACCCAACTTATGAGGGATACAAGGTAATGCATGATCCAGTATACACAGCATATATTCCACCAATCGAAAATAAATCAAACTTTAACGAAATAATAGTACCCTTAACAGCATTAGGAGCGATAGCAATAATCACGATAATTCTTCTAAGGAAAAAGTAGTTAATTTTTTCTTATAATAACTTTTACTAATTTTTATTTTAAAAAAACATAATTTAACTTAAATACATCTTAAAGCAAGAAAAAACATTTGGAGATAAAGGGTATAATGGCTTTAAAATTTCTTAGGAGGAGATGGGTTCCACCATTTCTATTATTTGGTTTCATAGCTCTCCTCTTAGTAATCTGGTACTTCACTTTCCCAACATCGACATGGGAAAAGACACCAAATTACCTCCAGATGTACCTTGATTTTATTTTCAATCACTCAATAGATGCTTTTCTAACATTAAACACTGGACCAGGTGCTAAAATTGCTTGGGTGTTTCTTCCAACATACCTCTTAATTTTATTGCATATTTACCTTTATACGCATTCAAACAAAAAAATAAAAGCTTTTACTGTCGTAAACAGGGATTATCTGATTATATTATCTGTTCTTGGTTTAGCAACGATCTCAATTCAGAATTGTGCCCAATACTATGATTGGTACTGGAACCCAGTTCTGAATGCGCCGGGATATGTTGACACTTGGACTCATATATTATCACCAACCTTATTGGGAGCATTAATCGCTCCATTTGCTCTTGAAAGATATTTTGGATGGGAGAGAGAAGACGGATGGTTTATTGTCTTCGCCATACTAACTATGGTTGCCCTACTTTGGGAGATAGGTGAGACAATCGACGTGTACCATAACCCTTCAGCAACATATTATAATTTTCCCATAGATTCAATTAAGGACATGATCATGGGTGCAATAATAGGTTCAATAATTTCAAGTTGGGTATATGAAAAGCTAGTTATTGATCATCTGGATTAAAATGAGTGAGAATAATGCCTGCAAACCCCCTTCATTTTTTAGTAATACTCCCACTTCACTTGAAAAGCCCTAGCAGGTTTGATGCTTTAACCCTCTTAATTGCCTCAACCTTTGTTGATTTAGAGATGGTTTTCGGGTTTATCCTTGGATACCCCATTAGTCATGGTATCATACACAGTTACCTAATAGTCTTGACAATTTACCCACTTTTCCTTAGCATAATCTTCTACTACTTATTCAAGAGAACTAATGGGGAGATGAAGAAAACCTATGATAAACTTCGTTTAAACCCAAAGAGCATCGACCTTTCATTCAAACACATTTTTGTTAACTGCGTTGTTGGAGGTGTTTCACATCTTTTCCTTGATATGTGGACGCATGAATCTTCCCCATTCTTATTCTACCCTTTAACGACTGTTAACCCATTCTGGCTAAGTCAAACAAGCATTTTAGTCACTTTAGCAACTCTGCTGTTAAGTGGCTACTCAATACAGTTATGGTGGAGAAACGGGTTTAAAACTAGAACCAATTATGAATAACTTCTTTTCCTAAAAAATTATTTGAATATTGTTCGTGTTACAAATAATTTAAGATATGTTAATCGATGTGTTTCAAACTGTTCCATCCTATTCCTTTAATTCATCGCCTACAATGTTTCTTAATGACTGAAAATGAATCCTAGGCTAATTTTAGCTGGTTCTTTGATTGCCATAATTGTTGGAGCAGGTACTATGCTTTCGTGATTAATGCTAGTGGTTTCTTATCAATCGAAATCACTGACCCTCCGAAGGAGTGGGGTGATGCGTCTAATGTTTTTATACATTATAGTAACATCTCCGTTCACCGTTCAGATGATGGTAACGAAACTGGCTGGTACAATGTTGTTAGAAGTGATGGTTGGTTAGATCTGAAAACTGTTTTAAACACATCTAAAACCCTTGGAACTGGCGCATTGCAGCCAGGGACATATAATCTTTTACGTTTTGAGATCCTTGAATGCAGGGTAACTGTAAATGGAATTAACTACACTGCACCGGTTGAGAGCGGTAAAATAACCATCTCAATACTACAAGGGGGTGTGAAGATTGTGTCTGGACAAACTACAAGTGTGCTAATCGACATTACACCTAACATTGTCCCTCACCAAAATGGGTACAAAGTTGTCCCAGCAGCTAAAGCTACATCAGAATCTTAATTTTTAAAAAATAAAATTTTATTATAAAAAATAGCTTCTATTGAATTAATATTAAAAAAATAATTTTTTGAATGATTAATTACTCATTCCATTGAATGAGGATAAAAAGCAGCAAAGACTGAGTAAGATCTAATAAGCTCATAATAATGTAAGCAGTGTCTGAGAAAGCTGGCGCCCATGGAATCACATGAAGGAAATGAGCTACACAACCAGCGGCTTCAACAACACCTAAAATGAGTAACAAAAACTTGTTCCTAGTAAATATTGCTGCAAGCAGGCTTACTCCTATACCAATTAGAAGAATCGCTGATACTATTGAGCCCCACATGGTGAGTTGTAGGCCAAAAAAAGGACTAAGGATATAACAACACGAGTATGCAATTGTATAAGCACGTGCAATCCCATTCATAGAGTTCCCCGCTACATTCATTTTTGTTATTTTTTCATGTTCCATATTCATCACATCTTTAATTGAATCTCCTACTAATGTATCACTCATATATTTCGAAATACTAATAATTTGAACCCTTAAAAATAAAATGGATTAATAATTCATTAAAAATAATGTTTATAGTTATATAAATATTGAAATTAAAGATTCTTTAATAAATTAATTATTTCTAATGTTCCCATATCAGCAGAATCAAACAAGTTATTGAATAACGTGATGAACCTTTGAGAAATATTTTTATCAATAATAAAGAAAGCTATTGTAAATTCACCGTCGATTATATTTGGTAGTTCAAAGAAGCATTTTTCTTCATCTAGAATTAGGAAACTGAAGGGGAAGTCAACTTCTCGGTAGAAGTTAGCTAAGTCTGGGTTTTTCCTCATGTTATCAAGCATTTTTAATACTGATTGTGGTGCAAGCAACATTCGAAGTTTGGTTAACTTCCTAGACATGGTTTTTTTAGACATCATAACCTTAGCAGGAACTCCCCTGTTCATAACGTCAACAGCTTTGTCACTGACTATTGGGTCAAAGTATTGTGAAGCAAAGTACATGTTCTTCTTACAGATATTAATTTCGTCACAAATCCTTTTAACTAATTCATCATAGGTTGAGATCCTTTCCATTTTAGAATGCATTGGCCCATTAATCATCGGTGCAATAACTTGGCCAACCTCAAAGTTCTCTAGTAAAAAGTTGTTAACTTTATTCCTTTCATCACTAGATAAAACTGATGACCCAGACAGATTCATTATTAACTCTATTTTATCTTTATTCCTCATCACTTCAATAAGAGTTAATCCCATCTTAGCAACGACTTCACCAATTGGAGTGTAAACATAGCCTTCATCATTTTTGGTTAATAATCCACAATCAAGAATCTCTTTAAGCCGTGAATAATATCTTTTAGGTGTTAAATTCAGCTCTTTTATTGCTTGTGTTGAGTTGGTGATTCCTTTCTCAGCATACATAAATATCCTTAATGCATCAATGTTGGAAAATACAGTAAATAGATCTGAGCATTCACATAATGAATTATAGTCAACATCACTAAATGACTTTGATAGATTAGATACCTGCATCGAGTCACCTAAGTACTGGAAATATCATGACATTGCTTTTTATAACCTTAATAATTTTAAGAATCTGTATTCCTGAAGCAGATTCTGAATCTATAATCCATTTTATTAATTTATAATCATTTTTTTATTAATTATTTTATACTATTATTTCTTTCAATATATCGAATTAAATAATATTTTTAATATTTGTGCTTTATGGATCACTAATTACTTTTTAATAGAGCATCGATTATTAATCTAGAGTCCTATTCCATAATCTCCTTTAATATGAAGGATACCAAAATTTTTGGTAAAAATGGGTAAAAAGCAAAGATCATTATATGAAAATCCCGTAAATGTATGTATGTTATGTGGAGGCAATCTAAAACATAGAAAAATGTATGATGTTGAAAACTATGTTTGCATAGATTGTGGTGAAGTTTTCGATGTAGATGATTTAGGATTAATTCCCAACAATTCAAATAATCGCGACACAACTATACTCCAAATGGAATGGCTTATGGAAAAAATTTCTAAATCCTAAAAATAAATTTTTTATTGGTTATAAATTTCAAGAGCTCTAACAGTTTCTATACTAGAGGGATCTTTCCCGTATAACATTGCTAGGTAGTAACTGAGAAATTCACCAATATATAACATGGATAACATACGGGATAATCGTCCTTTCCCACGTGATTCAATTTCCACGACTTTCCCCAATCTCTCATTCGCTAAAACCATAAGTCCTACAAGGTTTTTTAAATAAGTTTTTTCTTGTTCAGCATCTCTAATAATGATTAAACCTATTCTTTTTAAATTATCATTAGAGGATTCCATGACCATTATACCGTTTTTAACGTATTCTGGGAAAAATCCTGAAGAAGATAAAAGTTTTGAGTTGAGATTAAATTCGGAACACATCCTTCTAATTATGCTCCTATAAAGTTGTGGCCCATAGATTAATGGAGTATAACCTTCAAGCTCGACAGCTAATTTCTTTATAAAATTTCGATTAAAATTGCCCATTGCTTCAGAGCGGATTTCTTCTAATATTCTAATTGATTCATCAAGCTCCCAAATTTTTTCTTTTAATAATCCTAGTTTTTTAACTATAGTAGCTAAAGTGAATAATTGGTAAGGCAAGCTTTCAGAATTATTTATGTTTCCTGGTAATTTCACATAAGGATATCCATAGTCACTGGCTAATTGAAGAAGTTCTCCACCAGATGCAATTACGATTGAGTTACATTTTCGGTTCACAGCTTCATTAAATGCATTCAGAGTCTCAAATGTGTCCCCAGTATTACTTAAAGCAATAACTAGACATTTATCATCAACAAAAATAGGTAACTCACTATCTCTCGATACATAAATAGGTACATGTGATTCGTTTAGTAACCAGTCTCTTAAAATAAATCCAGCAACTGCTGATTCGTTTGATCCAATCAGTATAATTGAATTGAAAGAAGCTGCTTTTAAATGATCAATCTTAAGAAACTCGCTGAGACTTAAGCCCTCAATGCATTCTTCCGGAAAAAGTGTGAGAGACTTAAAATAGCCTTTTCGATCAAGTGAATCGCACCATTCAGCATCATCTAGAATGTGAACCATATCTCAATGAATATTATCAGTAAATAAAAGAATAGCAAAAATACTGATACATATAGCAAAAAGATATTGATAAGAAGTGACAGTAAATAAATATCGAAAATCTATAAATGTTACGTTTTATCAATTTTAAAAAATACTTGAAATTAGGAATCAATATTAATCTAACAAAATTTAAATCTTGAGAAGGATTGA
>VGJH01000011.1 GCA_016867505.1 Candidatus Bathyarchaeota archaeon | reverse complement strand
ATCCCTTGTTCAATTGACCATGATACTTGATGATTGAATAGTTTGAAAATATAAGCTGCCGATATTGCTGTAAGCTGTTCAATCCAACTACTTGGAATTAAATAAACAATATATGTGCAAATAAATAATGTTAAAAAAAACTTGATGAAATATTTGCTTGAAATTTCCACATGGTATTAATGGTTTTGTAAAATAAAAATTGGCTGCAAAGAAATTTCATCTACCATATGGTTTCGTTAACCATTGAAGAAGCTCAATAATGTAGCCCTCTGGATCCCTAATGAAGGAAACTTGCATATCTAGGTATTTTGGTTGTTGGGGTTCAGAAATTTCTACTCCTCTACTTTTAATTTTTTTATACCATTCATCTAAATTTTCAACAAAAAGACTAAGCATGACTGGCTTATCATTTGAAGGCTTAATACTTCCTCTTTCACCGTCTACAAGCCCTACATGAACACCTTCACATATTTTATACACCTGAGCAAAATCGACATCAATGACTTTTTGGAATCCTAACATCTCACCATAAAATGTATTTGCACGTTTCAAATCTTTATAATAAAAAAAAGTTATGCTTCCGTATGGTTTCATTTAATCACCAATACTTTCCGCGTGCAGTAATTGGCCAGACACTAGCAATTTTACCATTTTTTACGACAATCAAATTTTCATGTTGATTAACAGCAGTGCAGCAATGGTTTGGAATCAGCTCAATTTTTTGTCCCCAATGAAGTTTTTTACGATCTTCACTGTTTTCTTTAAAGCTTAAGGTGCAATGCTCTTCACTGAGACTTGCTCTATCAAAATCAATTTTATTGCCATCAGCATATGCTAAAACAGGAGGATTAACTCCTGCATTGGGCGCACCAAAAACTTTGCTACCAGCATCAGTCACCACTCTATTTTGATGCGTTGTGCTAATTATCGTTGATAATAGACTCAAACTATTCTTGAAATATACATTATTTTCAGATTTCCATCCATAACCTGAGCCTTCAGGTCCTGCTCCAAATACAAAGCTTCCTGGCTCGATCTCAGTTATACCAGGATATGTTCCAGTAACTTCATATGTTCCTGTACTTCCAGCACTCACAATTTCTACAGGAATGCCCGCTTCACATATCATATTTGCTGTATCAACGGTTTGTTTATTTCTTTGAAGTGCAGTTTCACGGTTAACCGGATTCTCATACCCATAGATACCTCGAAAAACAAGATGAGATAATTTGCTTATTTTTATAGCTAAATCGACAGTGGGTTGACCAGGGGGTGTTCCACATCGACCATGACTCATTTCAATAATTACATGTTGTTTTACTCCCCACCTCTCAGCCGAGTCATTAATCATCTCAGCTTCTCTGATGTCATCGATACTTGTGAGTACTTTCCCTTCACCCATTGACACATTATAGCCAACTAGGCACTCAATTTTCCTTGGATCCGTGAGTTCCTGACTGATCAAGATATTGGTTTTACCATATAATATTCCACTATTAAGTAAAACATCAGCTTCACTAAGCTTCTGCGTCATCACTCCCAAAGCTCCAGCGTCAATTAGCTTGTTACAAATTGCTGCTGCTTTGAAGGTTTTAGCGTGTGGTCGAACACCTACACCAACTTTTTTTGAAAATGTGAACATCTTGTCAATATTCCAATTAAATTTATCGAGATCAAGAAGCAAAGCTGGTGTTGGTAAATCTTGAATATCTAATCCTGCATACAACATATCAATAGAAAAAAGGGATCTTTCGGTTACTAAAATTTGTGTTTAGATACCGACTCTATAACGATCCATTAGCTCCTGACGCTTACCTTCATTCCATCCGGTCACATCTGTATAGTAACCAGTTATACGACTCCACCATTTGACGCTGTCTGAACCACATGTTGGGCAATTTTTAAGTAAACCTGTGTTTGTTGATTGACATTTGCTGCATACAGTCAGGTCTTTAGTGTAACTGAAGTAACCTATCTGGGTGTTTCTACAGATTCTTTGGGTTAACTTGTATAATGCTTCAGGATCACTACAGGATTCACCAAGCCACGCATGGAAGATGTTACCACCACTTAATATTGGGAAGAATTTATGCTCAATATCCAGCTTTTTACCAAGAGCAATCTTTGCTCCAACATATGTGTGGGTTCCATTACTGTAGTATACTGGTAAGTCTCGTTGCCCTTTAGCTAATGCAAGGCTTCCTTCAAGATCTCCTTTCACAACTGACTGAGCATATTTTTTGTATTGAGGAGAAACCAAGTCACTGATAGCAAAAGTTTGAGCTGTGCTCTCAGCTGGAGTTCTAGCAAGCATTAATTTGAAGCCATTCCTCATCTCAAGGCCTTTACGATATTTCTCCATATCTAAAAGCAGTCTTACTGCTAGTCGAACACTGTCATCACTATCATGAAGTTGTTTACCTGTGAAGTGTTGAACCATCTCATTTATGCCAACCACACCAATCACATTAACTAATTCGCTGAAGTCAACAGCAGGTGGTGCAAGTCTACCTGTTCTTGGGTCACGGGGAGTCTGGGTTGCGAAGGGTACCATTTTATTGTTTATTGCCTTCTGCATCCAATGTTGTTTTGCTTTAAAGACCTCAACTGCTAGTCGCATATTCTCTTGGGCAGCTTCAAACAGTTTATCATAGTCACCATTTGCCCTGTAAGCGAGTCGAGGCATGTTAAGAGATACTACTTGCCATCCACCCATACTAAAGTGCTGGCCATCTTCAAAAAATAATTTCTCATTAAATTTAGGATCAGTCTCAGGAGTGTTGGCAAACTGGTATGCACAGCACTGATAACAGCTTATTCCGTTACCATACCCGCGATATGTTGGAAGCATGTTATCAAAGTATGGGGCACCAAACTTTCCTACACTTTTATGAACTAGCATCCAGAGATCATCATACTCTGGTTTGAAGAATTCAGGTGAGACATAGTTTTCATTCTTCGGGAAGTTGAAGGGTTTACCCCAAAAATCGCCTTCTAATGAGACTTCAGTTATTGCTCGGAAGAAGGTCTGTACCTCATCCTCATAACTACCATAAGTATCAGGCCCAATTCTTCCTTTCATAACAACTGGAACATCTCTCCATATTTTTGGTACACCCATGGGAAGCTGAATATTACTAAAAACTAGTTGCCCACCACGAGTGACATAAGTTTGGGTGAGTTCATAAAACATCATCTGAGCTAGTTGCTTAACTCTTTCATAGGGTAATCCCCTCAGGAAAGGTGCAAGGAACATTGTATAGTACATGAAACCTTGTCCTCCGCTGAAGTTTGTTTGACCAGCTGCAAGCACCTTAACACTATGTAAAATCGCAACTTCAGGCTGTTTTGCTGGCCCAGCAACACTACTGCGGAACCCTGAACCATCTGGAACTAGACCGTAATAAAGGAAATACCTGAGATCCCAGTCTTGACAGAAAGGTCGTGAACCAAAATATTCGAGAGTATGAATGTGAATATCTCCTTGATGATGAGCTGTTGCTAATGTCGGATCCATTAGCAGGAGGTATTGTTCCTTACTTAACCTATCAGCCTTCTTTTTATGAACGGTCTCTGGATTAGGTTGTAAGTTCGCATTTTCTTTTGATTCGAATCCAGAACCAGTGTCGATGTCATAAGCATCAGGGACTGGTACACCAACACGGGTGAGGATGTTACGGTAAATCTGTAACTCTGGCATATTCTCTTGCTCGCTCCACTCGAGCATAACATTGTTTGTAATTTCCCTAATCATTGGACCAGAGACATATTTTGGTTTGATTAACCTGATACGTTTCTCCACTTCGTTAGCAATCTTCTCTGCTTTGAGCCCATTCAATGGCTGCATTCCAAACATAGTCTCTGCCAAGGCGGTTTCTCTTTGTAACTGATCAATAATCCGATTCTTTTCCCATGGAACAAGATAACCATCAGTTGTTCGAACCATGGGCATACCACGATAAAGCCTCTCAGCTCGATAGAACTGATCAATAGCCATCTGACCAGGTGGAAGCTCTTTACCCTTCTTTAATCCCAAGTAAGTCCCTCACTACATTTTCATTCAGTATCCCCTGAGGAAACATTTCTTCAGCAGCCACACATTTCTCCCCAAGTTCAAGTATAGGGGGATTACCAAACATGTTTTTCATAACAAACTCTGTCTGCGCTTCAGTATCAAACCATTTACTTTCAAAAATTAATTCATTATCTTTTAACCATGCTTTCAACACATCGCATTTAGAGCAATCAGGAAGGGAGTATACCCTTATCACAGAGTTCATTTGTTTCATAAGTTGCGTCTCCGATGGAGTACACTAGATTAGATGGGAAAACATCTGCTGATGGTTCTAATTAAATCTAATTATCTCATTTATAATACTTGGAATAATAAACTTTAGAACAATAACATATTATATGAAAATAATGATTATTGTCTTATAAAAATGTAATTATATAGATACATGTATGTTATGTCTAGAATAACTTATATATTAATCAGGTAATATAGTTTATTCAATAAAATCAGGAGAAACCTGATCAAATATGACAATCATTGTATGTCTTGTAGGCACATATTTCCGCCGTCATTTCGATGGAGTTCGTTATTGGAGTAAAATCCATGGCATTACTAAATTATATCTTTTGTATAGTAGCGTCGAGTCAACTGACGAGACAGGCGTTTTTAGTTATATGAGTCTACGAAATGCAGAGGAATTACGTGATAAATTAGAGATTCTTGACCCAGAGATGCTTGGCTATGACCCAATGAACCATAGATCCGCATTTAAGGCATTATATAATGTAGTTAGTAAAGCGAGAGCAGCTGGTGAAGAGGTGTTGATTGATACAACAAGTACTACAAACATTACTCAAGGAGTAGCTTTAACAGTAGCCCTAATGTTCAGAAATGCCAGAGTCTACTCTGTTCCCTCAGATAAGCCTGCTTGGTATGTTAATGGTAAAATTGGTGACGAAAAATTCAACCTTTGGTTCGAAAACGCTCGAAATCAGCCCAGTCGAGAACCAACGGAAATTCAGCTTCCTGGATATCGTCTTGAGCCTAATACTAAACATGAAGAGAAGGAATGGGATAGAGAAAAGAGGCTGCTTGTTCTTCTGCGTGAAAATGGGGGAGAAGCTGAATCAATCAGTGATGTAATTCGGTGGTTTGGTTATAAGGCAGCTTCAAGCACGTTGAGAAATAGGTTTAGTAGAATTGTTAATCGGTTAGAGCTTAAAGGTTTGATAGATGCTGAGAAAGGTAGCAAAATGAAAGTTATCAGTTTAACCGCTTTTGGTGAAATATTTGCTGAAGCATTATCAGAACAAAATCCCATATAACGATAAAACTTCCATGCAAAGTTTAACTCCCTAAAGACAAAAATGCTTAAAAATTTTCCATATCTTGACTATTTTAACTCAACAAGGGAGAGTAACAATACAATCAGTTATACTACATATTATTATTATATCTTACAGTATTATTACATTATTTCTTTATATTAGAGCGCAAAAAAAAAATTTCAGCTAAGTTTTTATGGACTCTTGAGTTTTTTTAATCCATATTTGGAGGATATTAAGTGTTAGCAGAAGTTTCATTGACACCAGCTGAAGGGAAACGCTTGATAGCTAAAGCAATTGCTCATATGGATTTAATTCAAGCAGCAAAAGAAGAGGGAATTTTAGTAATTGCTACTGGCACAACAAATGCGTATGTTGTTGAAGAGCTTTTTGGAAATCAAATTAGTGAAAAAGGGTATTTCACTGCTGGTGTCGTAACAGATAAGGGTTTAGAACTAACTGAACCAAAAATCCGCCTTGACCCTTATGTTATTGAATGTAAAAAGCAGTGAACTCTCAGAAGTTGCTGCAAAAATGGGACCTAATGATGTTTTCATCAAGGGTGCAAATGCTATAGATCCATTTGGTGCAGCCGGAATCCTACTTGGAGGTGTTGGAGGAGGAACTATTGGTGCAGTTTGGGGACATTTAACCACAAATGGTGTTACAACAGTTATCCCTGTGGGACTTGAAAAATTAGTACCAATAAGTCTTGATGGTATAGTTACACGTATTGGGAAAAATAGAGTTGATACCGCTTTAGATGTTAAATGTGGCATGATGGTGGTTCAAGGTGCTGTGATAACTGAAATGGAAGCATTCAAGGAACTTTTCGGAGTCGATGTATTGCCAATAGGTGGAGGTGGAATTGATGGCGCAGAAGGATGCAAAGTTTTTCTTTTAGATGGTCCAGAAGACGCCATTGAATCAACATTAAAGTTGATTAAAAAAATTAAAGGCGAACCAAAGCTTAAAACAAAAATCTCATAAAATATTTTTTAATTTAAAATAACATTTCACGAAAATAAAAATTTGAAAAAAACATTGAATATGTCTCGTAGTATATTGGATTAATGCACCATGCTTATAGATGTGGGTGCAGATTCAGGTTCGGATATTAATGCCTGAGAGACCTGCTTGGGAGATTAAAAGGACAATTTATACACGTGCAGAAGAAGATGCTGACATAAAATATGGATTACCACCCGAGCAGCGTAATCTTCAGCAACATATTAAACGTGGATTAATAGTCATTGATAAGGTGCCTGGCCCTACTAGCCATGAAGTGGCTGCTTGGGTTAAAAAACTGATGGATATCGATCATGTTGGTCATGGCGGAACATTGGATCCTAATGTTACTGGCGTTCTACCAGTATGCCTTGAGGATTCGACAAAAATTGTTCAAGCCTTACTTGATTCTGGTAAAGAATATGTTACCATTATGCGGACACATGAAGATGTCAGTGAAACAAAACTTCTGGAAATCCTCAATATGTTTGTTGGCGAGATCTATCAGCGACCTCCACTCAGATCTGCTGTAAGCAGACGTTTGAGAACAAGAATGATTTATGGGATAGAATATTTAGAGGGCAGTGGTAGAAACTGGCTTTTTAAAGTGAGTTGCCAAAGTGGTACGTACATTCGTAAACTCTGTGCAGATGTTGGGGAACTATTGGGTTGTGGGGCACACATGCATGAATTAAGACGTGTGAGAAGTGGTCCCTTTGTTGAAGCCCAAGCAGTAACTCTTTATGATCTTGCAGATGCGATGGATCTATTGAAAGAAGGCAATGAAAAACCATTATTCAAGGCAGTACACTCAATTGAGGAAGCTTTGAGCTTACTTCCTCATATTTGGGTACGTGATTCAGCTGTTGAAGCCATTTGCACTGGAGCACAGTTGGCAATACCGGGGATTCTGAGATTAGAATCAGGTATTAAACCCAAAGAACTAGTAGCAGTTATGACACAAAGAAATGAAGCCATCGCATTGATGCGCTCAGAGATTTTAGGAGAGGAAATGATCGATTTAGAACATGGAATCGCAGCAACATCCGAGAGAGTAATCATGCAGAGGGGAACCTACCCTAAAAAGTGGTAAATCGTGTCGGAGCACTATTTTACACAAAATCCAACCTTAAAGACTGAAAAAGGACTTATTAAATGTACACTTAGGGGAATAGAATTAGAATTTTTAACAAGTTCAGGTATATTTAGTCATAAAAAAATTGATACTGGAACCCGGATTTTAATCGAAACCATGCTTTTACCGGATAATGGTAAGTTATTGGATCTTGGTTGCGGGTATGGGCCTATTGGTATTGTGGCATCAAGACTTAAACCAAGCTTAGAGGTCTGGATGACTGACTTAAATTCGAGAGCTATTGAATTATGTAAAGAGAATATCAAGATAAATGGAGCTAAAACAATTCACCTTCTAGAAGGTGACCTTTTTTCACCTGTCAAAAACATGGTTTTTGATACAATAATTAGTAACCCACCCATCTCCGCTGGTATGAAAAAAGTTGTTGAACCGTTAGTTGAAGAATCATTGAACCACTTGATAGTAGGAGGAAGCATACAACTGGTAATACAATCTAATAAAGGTGGAAGAACCCTTAGTGAATATTTAAGAAAATATTTTGGTGCTTGTAAGATTCTTGAGAAGAAAAGTGGTTACAGTGTTCTAGCTGCTTTTAAACAATGAAATATTTTGAACAGATTTCTTCTCCACTTGCCCATAGAGCTGTCTGGATGTCTCTGATTCCTTTAATCTCTGATATTTCTTCATTAATCTTCATCATGTGATCGAAGTCATGGATGACTCCTATTGCTAGAAGATCGTGGTCACCAACCGTTTTTGTTGCCATGATTATGTTAGGCATTTTAATCAGTGTTTCAAGTATCTTGTTTATATCGATTTTTTTACTTTTGTCAGTGGATACGTCAATCTGGAATGCAGCTAATCCCTCATAATTTATGCTTCTTAAATTGATAATCACTGTTGAACCTCTAATCAATCCTTTTTCTTGGAGCTTCTCGTAGTGGTTGATTATTGTGTCAGGTGACTTGTCAACCATTTTTGCGATTTTCCTGAAACTGGTACGAGCGTCTTTTGTTAGCTCTTCTAAAATTTTTGAATCAACTTTGTCCATCTAATCACCTTTAATAAGGTTAGTTAGCTCAAAATTCTCTGGACATAGTAGAATATCGTCTACCCAGATGCTTGTCTGAATGTCTCTTACGTGTGGGAAAGCTTTAAGATTCTCTTTTAATGTGCTTAATTCCTTCATATCATGTTGAACTGCGACTGCAAACAGATTATGAATCCCCACTGTAGGAGTACAGAAAATGATTCCTTTCTGCTTCCGAACCTGAACAGCAAACGACGCCAATTCACCTGGATCCACATCGACCTCAAAACTAGCAATACACTCATAATCCAGCAGACGAGGATTAAGCAGAATCGTGGTTCCCTTAACTATCCCATTCTTTTTCAACCTGTTAAATCGTTTAATTACTGTATCAATAGAGACATTACATTCCTTAGCAATATCAGCAAAATTAGTTCGAGCATCACGTTGTAAGCTACGTATTATTTTCAAGTCTTTCTGGTCGAACTTCATAAAATATTCAAATAGAAATATGTTGGAGGAATTTAAAATCCTAACCTCAAATATTTAATAAATTAAGGGTTTCTCAGAATCAGAATTTTCTCTGAACAATATTATGACATTACCAATGACATCAATAAGAACCGCACCAGTTCTTTCCTCAATTAAAGAAGCGAAATTATTTTTCTCATCCTTAAAATCAAGAAACTTAACTTTAATCAGTTGATGATCAGTAAGAGCCTTATCAATAGTATCTAAAGACTGCTCAGTTAAACCATTCTTACCAATATGAACCACAGGATCCAGTGAATGAGCTAAAGCCTTCAGATTTTGACGTTGCTTACTAGTCAGCATAAGAACCGAGAGGGACATGTAACCACTAATCTTTAAGCATATCTCTAAACAAACCTGTAAATTAAATCCAAAAAAAACATAAATGTATACAGAAAAACATCCAACCTTATAAGATTTAAAAGAGTGAAGCACATGTAGATGCTTTGCAGCCCGGTCGTCTAGTGGACAAGGATGGAGGGCTTTGGACCCTTAGACCAGAGTTCGAATCTCTGCCGGGCTACCATCAAAAATGGTATAATATCAATTCTACAAATTAATATTGATCTCAATATTATATTTTATATTATGTAAATATTGAGTTGGTTTATTTAAAATATTTTTCTAAGATTAACTAGTTGCATTATTGAAATTTATTTTCACTTACATTCTTTGTCACTTTTTATGTAATTTATTGGGAAGGTTAAGATCTTTTTCTATTCGTTCTGATAGTATCGTTGCGAGCCTTGTAGAAATTATTGATGATGGTATTGTCAATATGATGATTATTATGAAAGTTATTAGGATGCTTTGTTGAGTGAAGGGTTTCAAGAATGAGATGCTGCTAAGCATGTTTTGGAATATTTGGTTTATTGGTAAGCCTGAGATCTGCCATATTAATCCTGATAAAAGCCACCAGATAGTTGGAAAGATTATCCCAAACAAGGTTTTTGTTGTTTTTTTGTTAGGATTTGATTTCAGTGTTAGCAGATCAAGTGTTAATCCAATTAATAGCCCTAGAATTGGTTTGAATAACCCGGGTGTACTGCCCCAGATGGTTGTTGGCATCGTTAAAATTCCATAGAGTAGGAAGTATAGTGTAAAGATCTTTTTGGTTGTTATTGCCCATGCTAGGTAGGAGAGGAAGAGGTTGAAGGGCACCATAAGTATTGCACCAACAAAAACGTGGGGAATAACCAAGTTTAATGTTGGAGCAATATACAAAGAAACCATAAAATTTAATGAGACAAAGATGGAAATCAGGGCAATATCAAAGGATTTGTATCCATTTTTCTGGTTCATCCCAGTTTTTTTCTGCCCTTCAACCATTACTATGCTGAAAAATATCGTTCAATAAAAAAGATTTGAAATTTCTTATTTGATTTTTGAAATTAGATCCTCATCCGATTCATCTTCGTCGCTGTCATCTTCGCCGTAAATGAATTTAAGGTCCTCAAAGGTGAGTTTTTCACCAGCTTCCATTTTTCTCAGGGCTTCTTGTCTTAAGCTTTCAAGGTGAGCGTTAAGTTTTTCTTTCTTCTTCTCTTCCTCACGTAGTTCTTCTGCTTTTAATCCGCTTCTTATTCCTCGTATCTCAAGCATAACAGCGTCTAACTGTTCATCAATTGATTTAATCTCGGTTATGTTCTCAACAAATTTTGCGTGTGCTTGATTAGCTTTCTCTCTTTCTTCTTCAGCTTTTTTGAATAGTAGAAGCATGGTTTCGTGGTGTTGTTGGCTTTGTTCACGGAGCTGATTCATCTCATCTCGAATGTTCCGTATCTCCATCTCGGTAGCCTTTGTCTCTGCAGTTGCTTCCAGCGTTGCTTCTTCACGTTTCGGTGGTTTCTTAAAACCGTTTAATCTTTTCCTAAGTTCATTTGCTCTGTTAAAGAAATCTTGCTCTCTGTCAAGCATTTCTCTTGTAGGAGTTGTCATGACGGTCCATTCAATGCTGTTAAGATCTCGCTCAATCTTGCGTTTTTTGGGAATTTCACGGTAATTATTATTGATTTCTTCTTCTATTCCTGCCAGTTTCTTACGTTTTTCGTCTAATTGCTCAAATAATGGTTGTAGCTCAGCTTTTACTTCAGCTACTCTGGCGTTTATCCTATCCCTTTCTTCTTTATGCTTTAATGCTTCTTCCCGAATCTTATGAGATGACTCATTGAGTTTTTCTCTCTCATCTCTCCACTTATTGACTTGTTCGAATAGGGTAGTTCTTTTACCTCTAAACTCCGCAGCTTTTGTTTCAAGCTGTTCTAGTTTAAGATCGTCAGTAGACATTATGGTAGATGCTCCACGTTGTGACTGGTTAACTTCAGTGACCAAATCAGATTAGCCTCTTACAGAAAAAGACATCGGCTCCTTCAACCAATATCGGCTCATAAACTCCTCAGATAGTTAATAAATGTTTTATGGAATTCAGGTATTACTTTTATTAAAAATCGTATCAATAACCTGTCAATTATATTAATAATTATATTATAGTAAATATATCATAGTTTTGTGGCAATATGGGAACAACAATCGGTTTGATTACTTCAATTCTTGCTTTATTTTGTGGGTGTATCTTTTTTGTGTATGCAATCAAGTATTATGCTTCAGTAATAATTTCCTTAGGAGAAGTAACGAAGAAAATTTTAACGTCAAAAATTGATGGAGATTATAACTCTTTAGGAAATACTAAAATGCCATTTATTTCGATCCATCTACCATTTTATAATGAAGGAAAAGTTGCTAGACGCATATTAAATGCATGCTGTAGTCTGGACTACGAGAACTATGAGATTCTAATTGCAGATGATTCAAATGATGAAACGATAAAAATTTTAAAAGAATCATGTTGGAGACAACCGAAGCCAGTAATCAAATTTATTCACAGAAGCAATCGTTCAGGTTTCAAGGGAGGGGCTCTTGGAGAAGCGTTAAGTTTTATGAATCCATCAACCGAGTTTGTAGTCGTATTTGACGCCGACTTCATTCCTCCAAAAGACATTCTTCTCAAATTTGTTAATCAGTATAGTAATAAAACTGGTTCAGGATTAAATAATCTCGCTGCAATTCAGGGATATCAACTTCATTACCTGAATAAATCAGAGAACTGGGTTACGAGAGGCGTCAGAGCTGAATTTAGTGGAAGCTACATGGTTGAACGTGTAGCTGAAGAAGCTTATGGGGGACTTAAAATGATTAGTGGAAGCGTTTTTTTCATTCGAGCAGACATACTTAAAGATCTAAAATGGAGTACAAGCATAACTGAAGATTGGGAGCTAACCCTTAGACTCTATTTAAAAGGGTATAAAATCGTTTACACACCACTGATTCAAGCACCAGCAGAAATGCCTACGACAATTAGGGCTCTTGCTAAACAGAGAATGCGTTGGGCAGAAGGACACACTTATTCTGCGAAAAAATTTTTTTGGAAAATACTCAGCTCACCTAACCTTACTTTCTTTGAAAAAGCAGAGTTCATCTATTTTGTTCCATATTATCTTCAGTCATTTCTGTTGATTTTTGGTACAATGAGCTGGATAATATCTGAAATTAATCATAGTTATCCCTGGTTTTGGTCGCCATTATTTGGTTTGAGTTTATTGATTAGCAATTTTTTTGCTGTTCCCTTAATGGGTTTTACAGGATTATTCTTAGAAGGAGATTTGAAAAAAGATTATTCTGGAGTCTTCTCATTCATTGCATTAAGCTACATATTGGCACCATTCCAAGGCTATGCAGCATTAAAGGGTCTATTTGAGAAAGAAGAGGGAGAGTGGATAAGAACTCTAAAATCAGGAAGCATAACAGATAAGGTCCTTAACATTAAATTAAGAGGCTTTTTAGCTAAACTAAAGACACTGGGCGGTCTATTCAATAATTCTAGCTTCTCTCGATCAATTTTCACAAATTATTCAGTTAAACAAGTTTTATTAGGATCTTCAATTTTTTTCATGATATTACCTCTACTAGTTGGCGTTTTTTGTTATATAAGGTGATGATATGGGGAAATTTTACACAATAATCGGATATGACCTCTATATTTATGTTACAGGCAGAGAGGATTTAATTGATTTGGAGAAAATATCGAATATAACCGGCTTCTTTGAGTCAAATAATGTTTGGCGTTTATCCCCAAAACTTATTTTCGGTAAAGATGTTTCTCGAAGCTTTTTGAATCAAGTATTAAGAATGTTGAATATTGAAGGATACCAGGTTAGAGATAATAATAGAGGATCACTTGAACATTTTTTTGCCAGTGGAGATGAGAGAAATTTAAAGTAAAGCTATTCGTCAATGTCATTTTTCTCAGTAACAACGGGCGTACCTTTTTTACCAAAATTGATGATTAGATCGACCAGTTGTTTCTGATCAACTTCAGCTCGGCTTCTCCAATCCAAATAAAGTATGCCTTTATCATCTTCACCCAAATACCCTTGCTGAATATATCTATCTACATTCATCTTAACTCTCCAACCAGGAAGCTTTTCCTGTAGCATCTTCTCGACTTCAATTCTAGGCGATTTCCCTTGTTTACTAATAATATACGCTATCGCCACGGCTAATCCAGCAATATCGTCTACACGCCAGCCAATGGTTTTTGCTGTCTTCTGATCAATGCTTCCGCGTAAAGTGATGTAAAATCTAGCATCAGCTAGATGCGTTGAGTCGGGGTCAACGATATTTGGATCATCAAACACCCTCATCACTTTAAGGTCGAGTGGCTGTAACTGTTTATCAAGCACTTCTAGGACACTCTGCCATTCAGGTCCTAGTTCTTGTTTAAGCTCCCATCCTCTGACTCCCGGCAGGCGGTGATGTTGAAAGAATAATAGATGCACTGCATCTCTGAGTTTGTTGCTATACATCGCTTCGCTTCTTACTCTTTTCGCCATCTTCTCCACTCCTCATAATCCACTAATGTGGGAATGCTCAACTTGGATTTGCTAGGATTAGATTTTTGGATTTTATTCCGAGTGATTTCGATTGTTTCAGAGAACCGATCAATTTGAATCTCTGCATAACCATAACTCACTAAAAAAACAGTCAGATAGCTTCTTCTTATAGTCTCATCGTAGGTATCTGCTCCGATCCAATCCCAATATTCAATCTTACCTTCTTCACCAACTTTTTTACCAAGTTCAGACCAGAAAGCTTCCAGAAGCTCGTTAAATCCTTCTTCAAGCAGAAATCCCAGCATTTTCGCATCTTCAAGGGTTGCTATCTCAGCATCAACCAATTGTAATTCAGGTTCTTTCCATCGTTCACCAAAGGGGATTAAATCAGCCCAATACCCTAGACTCCCAGCTAATGTTTTTGCAGAAAGTTGTTCCATCTCTACAACTGGATGCCAGCTTTTCAAAAATGCTTCAGCGATACTAGATATTTCCATTCTGAGAATCTGCTGATTAAGTAAAAAGGGGTCTTTGTATAAAGTTGTGCTCTTGTATTGTATCCAGTCATTTTGACGCTGAAGCACATTACTTAACTCTTTTAAAGCTGAAGCATCGGTGCAAAAGTCTTTAACATCTTGTAGTTCAGGGTAATATTTTCTAATAACCGATAAAATATAGTCCACATCAACATCGAAGGGCTCAACACCCCCTGATGTGACAGCTTTGCATAAGTTGATTATTCCTCTGAGCTCTGTTTCTACTTTTTGTTTAGACATTTCTAATCCTCGACTACCTTTACTTCAGATTTGTCTTCAGTTTTATGAATCATTATTATATGCACGTCTTTACCTCGGAATGTTATTTGGCTTGGAGTAATTGCCATATATTGATCGAGGGTACCCTCCATCGTATTAACGATGAATTCAGAGACAACCTCTTTGTTTCTTGGATCCATATG
>VGJH01000010.1 GCA_016867505.1 Candidatus Bathyarchaeota archaeon | reverse complement strand
CATCTATGAGCTGCTGCTTCTAAAAAAGATATGGGTAAACACTCAAATTCGCTTGTATTTACTAAAATCCAAGATTTATCTAAAATATCCGTTTTATTTTTTCCTACAACTAGGCCTGGTAACAATAAATTTTGGTAATTAGAATATTTGTCTCTATAATACTTATCTAATTTAATATTATGAGCTTGTCCCATGCCAATAAACTCGATTTCTGGGAATTCTTTGGATAATTCAAAAAATCTTTCAGGATTCTTCTCCCTATCAAATCTACCCAAAAAACATACTATGGGTTTTTCCGCTTTTTTTGGTGTCTGTAATGGAACTTTGATTGGGTTAGGTAAAAAAGATGGATCGTAATTTAATTTATACAACTCCCGTGTTTTTGGTATAATATATTTAGCTTGACAAAATATTTTATCTAACTTGAAAATGTTTTGATTTATCCATTTTTCAATAAATAGATTGAACAATCTACGACGAAATTTATAATATTTAATTGTCATTTTCCAATCAAAAACGTCTTTAGGATTCTGGCTTGTAGCAATATGAATGGATTTTGGTAAATTTTTTTGAGCAATTAAAGTACCCCAGCTCGGCTCTTCTGAATGATAAATGTCTGCGCTAATTTTTTTAAAAATATTTGATGTAAATGGATACTCATTTATTTTATGGCTATAAACAAAAACATTATTCACATATTCGACTGGTTTCTGGTTTTTACCTCTTGGAACTACAACTGAAACTTTTATCCCTCTTTTTACTAATTCAGTACATATTAACCTCGTTGCTTTACCAATTCCTCCATATTTTCCCCAATCAAAGAATTCTGTTGAAATGAAACATACATTTAAATCCATCTAAAAATATAAATATATTCGAGTATAAAAGCAGTATTATGAGACTTTTAATAGTCACCTCTTCTTTTCCTCGGTTTAAAGACGATTTTCATGGAAGATTCATTTATGATCAATGTAATTTTTTATCTAAAAATGGTATAACTGTTGAGGTTCTTTCACCAAGAAGTAGATCTTCTATTGAATATTCAGCACCTTTTCTTGTTGATTCTTTTAAATACTTTCCATTAAAAAAATTTGAATTACTTTCTGATACTACTATGAAAGGTGCACCATTTCAAAATATTCTCCAGCTCCCAACTTACCTAATTTCTGCATATTTTAAAATATGTGCTAAGAATGTTGACATTATTCATTCTCATATAGCTATCCCCTTAGGTTTCATAAGTTCATTATCCAAAAAAAGAATCCCTAAAGTAGTCACTTGCCATGGAAGTGATTGCACAACATCACTAAATAATCCACTATTTTCTCCCTTTCTATCTTATACTTTAAGTCATGCTGATGTTGTCTTAACAGTCTCTAATCATATTAATAGAGTGGCAACAATTTTTGGGGGAAAAAATGTTAAGACTCTACCCTTGGGAATTGATACTAATAATTTTAAGCCTTCAAATTTGAGAAATATGTTAAGAAAAAAAATTGGGATACCTGACAATGTTGTTACGATTGGTACTCTTAGTAGACTTGTACCACAAAAACGTGTTGAAGACTTTATTTGTGCTGCAGCCTTAGTCAATAAAGTGAACGATTTTTTATTTATTATTGGTGGCGATGGCCCGTGTTTATATTCGTTGAAAAAACTAGTCTTTAAATTTGGGTTAAAAAATGTTCTGTTTTTGGGAAAAATTAATGATCCCTCTAAATTTTATCAATTATTAGATGTTTTTGTCTTAACTTCAGTTAGTGAAGGATTATCTATTAGTTTACAAGAAGCTATGGCTTCAGGTTGTATACCTATAGCTAGCACCGGATGTGGATCAGAGGAACTTATTCGAGAAAATGTTAATGGTTATTTATTTCCTCCATATAATTACGAATATTTAGCTAATTTAATTATTAAAGCAGTTGAAAATAAAAGAATTGGAGAAAAATCGAGAGAAACAATAATCAAATATTTTAATATCGAGAAAAATGTTATAAATCAAATTGAAATTTACAAAGGACTTTTAACCTTTTAACTTTCAATTAATTTAATTTAAGTGGTTAAATGGATATCGCTGGGGTTGATGAAGCAGGAAGAGGTTGTTTAATTGGTCCCTTAGTTATTGCAGGTTTAACGATATCAGAACAAGACCAAAAAAAATTAATAGAGTTGGGAGTTAAAGACTCTAAAAAACTTTCACCGAAAAGAAGAGACTATTTAGCAATTGAGGTTGCTAGCCTCGCTAAAAATATTAAATATTTTCAACTTGAACCAAAATATATCGATATTGTAGTAACACGAAATAAAAAATTAAAAAAATTGAATTACCTTGAAGCAATGGGGATGGCAAAAATTATTCGAGAATTAGAACCTTCTGAAGCATATGTTGATGCTGCTGATGTTGATCCTGAAAGATATGCAAGACAGATCCTTGCAGTTCTTCCTAATAAAATAAAAATTGTATGCGAACATAAGGCAGATAGTAGATATGTAGTTGTGAGTGCAGCTTCAATACTAGCGAAAGTTAAAAGAGATTCAATTATTTCAGATCTAAAAAAAGTGTTTGGTGATTTTAATTCAGGTTATCCAAGTGATCCAAAAACTATAACATGGTTAAAGAATTGGTATAAAAAAAATGCAGTATTACCAGATCAAGTTAGATGTTCTTGGGTTCCTGTCAAAAAAATAGTCGAATCATTATAATTTTCTAGCTAAAATAAAGGCATGATCAATCTCATATGGATCCAATTTTATTACTTCCAGTATCTCTAAATTGGTTTTTTTAAGTATATCAATTTGTGATGAATATATTTCATCTGGTTCTTTAGAGACATCAATGCTTCGTGATTTTATAGCTAACATTAAATAACCCCTTTTTTTTAGGAACATATTACAATTTTTAATGGCTATCTCTGCTTGGTCTGGTTGGGCTACATCTACATAAACTATGTCAACAAGAGGAACCATCATTGAATAATTACTAGGGAGTCGAGCATCATTGAATATTGGGATAATGTTCTTCCTATATCTTGATACATTATCTATTAAATCTCGTATTGGTCGTGCACTAAAATCAACACCCCAGATGTAACCTTTTTCACCAATAACATCTGAAATATGACTACAGGTTGTGCCTGAAGCAACTCCCAAATATAATATCTTATTCCCTGGAATTATTGGAATTTCTTTTAACCCTCTGATAATTGCTGCTGCTAATTTGCTTCGTGTTGGGTTCCAGCTCCTAAATTCTTTGCCTTGCATTTCAAATAATTGCTCATTATAGACTCTTCTACCTGGAACTAGATTTAATGTCACCAACAATTCTTCTGTATTATGAATAATTTTGAATATTCCTGGTGAAATTTCTTTTATAGGATCCTTAATCAATAAAAGCTACTCCGGATGAGCTTTTGATGTTTCTATGCTTTGTTCTGTAACTCGTGCTTGATCTATAGCAATTTTTTGAAGCCAAGTCATAGGGAGTTGTAATTCTCCTACTCTTTTAGCAAAATGATGACAATTGGTATATGCAGGGGTTTTACAGACTCTTGAGAAGAAATCTTTTGTGACCTGGACATCGCAGTCAAATATGAATGGGCAATCTTTTCTACCAAATTTTTCTTGTAAAGCTTCAGATAATGTAGACAAAGTGTTATCCCTATATCTTAAATAAAATCGTTAGCTGCCACTATGTAAATCTTTAGAATATATTGGTCAAGTAGCATTTGTTTTATTTATTCTGACCATGTTGCTGATTCTTCTAATTCTTTCTTTAATTGTGCTGCAATATTATTTCCTGTAATTGCATCAGCTCTCGCAGCAAACGAAATTTTAGCAGCTAAATGTCTAGCTCTTATACCTCTAATTTTTTTGGGGGCACTATTTACGTATTGATGTTGAAAAATTAGACCGTGTTTTGGTGGTTTAGATTTTGTTTTAACAGCTCGATATAATGCTTTTTCAGCACCTAATATCTGGATACTGCTAGCAGGCATTAATGCTAATCTTCTAAGACTGCCTGCTTTTTCAATTAATTTTGCTGCGAGAATTGGTCCAGCTAATTCAGAGATATTTGGAGCAGTTGAAGTAGCCAAATTAGTAATATACAATGTTAAGTTTGTTCGAAATTCATGAAGTTGAAGCGTGTTTAATGCTAACTTCTTGATTTCGGTAATATCTGCTTCTTCCAGTGATGCCCCAATTGACCTTTTTTGCGCCTTAATTATTTGATTCTGTTCTTTTGTGTCAAAATGAAGTTTAGATAGAACGCTTTCAGTTATGTTTTCTTTATCACCAACTTCAATAATGAATTTTTCATATGATTCATGGTCTTTTATTATCCTGCTTAATTCAGGAAAATGTAAGCCATACCATTCTCTTACTCGTCCATCAAAACCATTTAAAATTGTCTCAATTTCTCCAAGCAATTGTATAGTTTGAGTTATTAATGACTCTTTACTTGAAAGAGTGTTCTGTATAGAAATTTTTGATATTTGTGTAGATATTTCATTATTAAAATCGAAAAATTCTTCGTCGTTGGTTATAAATTTATTTTCAGCAGCTAATCTTGGAATTTTTGTTTTTAAAGTTATTTCAGCATCACTTTCATCTACGATTACTATATTAATTTTATATTTACTCCGAAGTGTTTCAGCTAAGCGAGTATTTGTCATTATAAATGATTTATATCCATTTTTTAACAATAAATCAATAAGTCTTGTTACCTCTTTAGTAATTTCACCTTTAGAATGCTTTGTGATAGTTTCTGAAATGTAGTTTATATCTTTTGAAAATAATTCTTTTTCAATAAGTTCATAGTTATCATCTAAAGCAAAAATTCCAATCAATGTTTCTATTAAATGAATATTAACCGTTTTATTTCCCTCCATAGATTTATCCATTAGACAGTTGAGCTATGAAGGAGAGTTGACTAAGATAAGCTTAGCCGTTGACTTGGCAGGATTGAAGCTTCGATCTCCTATTATGAATGCTTCTGGGGTACTTGGCATATCTATTCCTCTTTTAAAAAGAGTCTACAATTCAGGTACAGGAGCTGTTATTACTAAGAGTATTGGACCATTGAGTAGACCTGGTCACCCAAATCCAACCATGGTTCATGTTGAAGGTGGAGTATTAAATTCAATGGGGTTACCTAATCCTGGAGTAGACTATTTTTCTATTGAAGTAAAAGAATTATCTGATGCGGGAGTACCTGTGATAGCTAGTTTTTTCGCGTCAACAATTGATGAATTTACTGATAGTAGTATAAAATTGGAGAGAGCTGGCGCTCGAGCTCTTGAACTTAACCTTAGTTGTCCAAATGTTAGTGGTGAATCAGGTATGTGTGCTACCGATCCTTATACAACTGAAAAAGTTACTGCTGCAGTAAAATCGGTTACAAAACTCCCATTATTCGTTAAACTTTCACCTAATGTTACTGATATTATTCCTATAGCAAAAGCTGCAGAGTTTGGGGGGGCTGATGCAATCACAGTTACAAATACTCTGAAGGGAATGGCGATCGACATCGATTTTAAAAAACCCATCTTATCAAACGTAACCGGTGGTTTATCTGGTCCTGCATTAAAACCTGTAGCTCTACGTTATGTTTGGGAAATTTATGAAGCAGTCAAAATTCCGATAATTGGGTGTGGTGGGATTAATAATTGGCGAGATGCTGTCGAATATTTGTTAGCTGGATCTACTGCACTTGAAGTTGGTACAGCAATAATGACTCATGGTTTTGAAATATTTAATGAAATTAATGAAGGAATTTCGCAATATATGGTTGAAAATAAATTTAATGATCTTAAGGAGATGATTGGGCTTGCACATAAATCCTGAATTCAATCGAGCAGTAAAAATCAAGGAAGTAATTAAAGAGACAGTCGACATCTCAACAATTATTCTTGATACTGAATTGAATGCAAAACCAGGACAATATCTAATGGTTTGGATTCCAGGAATAGATGAAATTCCGATGAGCCTATCTTCCTTAGATAATCCTGTTTCTATATCTGTTAGAGTTGTAGGTGATGCGACCAAAGCTTTGAGTCAGCTAAAATCTGGAGATAAAATAGGTATACGTGGACCTTTTGGTAATGGCTATACAATATTTAATTCAAGAGCTCTTTTAATAGGCGGAGGAACTGGTGTTGCATCATTGTTTCCTCTTGGTAAAAAAATGGTTGAAGCGAGTTTAAAACCATCATTTTTAATGGGAGCAAGAAGTGGAAATCAATTACTATTTCTTAAAAGACTTCAACAACTTTTTGGAAATAATCTATTTTTATCAACTGATGATGGTTCGGTCGGTTTTAAAGGGTATGCTTCTAACTATTTTGATATAATTTTACAGGAACATAAGTTTGATATTATATATGTTTGTGGTCCAGAATTGATGATGTCAAAAATTTTTCAGAGTGCTGAGTTAAAGAATATTCCAGTGCAAGCTAGCTTAGAACGATATTGTAAATGTGCAGTGGGATTATGTGGAAGCTGTGCAATTGGGCCTTATAGAGTGTGTCGAGATGGTCCTGTTTTTAATTCAGAAATGCTGAGAAATGTTTTAAATGAATTTGCTAAATTAAAGCTAGATCCTTCTGGTAAATTAATTCCTGTGGATCATTAATTTTACCATTATTTGAGAAAGGTTTATAGAGTGTCAAGCATCTTCTTTCGGGCGGTGATATTATTCCCACACATGGTTCACTAACAAAGGCAGGAAAGGTTAGAGCTCAGACCCCAAAAATCGAGCCAATGCCTCATACAAATAAAAATCCAAAGAAAAGAAATAGAACAAACTTCGTAAAAAGGGTCGTACACGCTCCACGTGAGACACGTTTTAGAAATCAAGACGATAGGTATTAACCTATAATTTTTTAAAGTGAACTCAGGCTTGGCCCTGAGAGATATTATTAATAAACTTCTTCAAGAACCTAATCCTACTCGGAAAGATGTTGATAGAATTAAAATTGAATATTCAAAATTATATCAGTTAAAGCAAATTCCACGTAACTCCGAAATAATTGAATTACTTAATGAAGACGAGGCTGAAAAATTAATTCCTATTTTGATAAGGAAAAAGATTCGCAGCTTAAGTGGTGTAAGTGTAGTTGCTGTTATGACTAAGCCTTCTGCCTGTCCTCATGGGAGATGTGCCTATTGTCCTGGTGGCCCCGATGCTAAAACCCCAACACCCCAAAGTTATACTGGATTTGAACCAGCAGCTATGCGAGGAGTACAAAACGACTTTGACCCCTTCAAACAGGTTAAAAGTAGAGTTAAACAACTTGAAATGATAGGACATAATGTTGATAAAATTGATTTAATTTTAATGGGTGGAACTTTCCCTGCTTCACCTCTTGAATATCAGGAATGTTTTGTTAAAGGATGTCTGGATGCGATTACCGGAATAGACTCAACATCTTTTTCTGAGGCAAAATTACATGCAGAGTATTCTCATAAAAGAAATGTTGGAATAACAGTTGAAACTAGGCCCGACTGTGTTAATAAAAAAGACGTAGATAACCTTCTTAATTTAGGCGTAACACGCGTTGAATTAGGTGTTCAGAATATTTATGATGAAATTTATGAATTGGTTGATCGCGGTCACACAGTTAAAAACGTGGTTGATGCTACCCAAATTTTGAAGGATTCTGCTTTAAAAATTTGTTATCACATGATGCCTGGGTTGCCTGGCTCAAACCCTGAAAAAGATTTAAAAGGTTTTCAGAAATTATTTGAAGATCCAAGTTTTAAGCCTGACATGTTAAAAATTTATCCAACTCTTGTTGTTAAGGGAACAAAATTGTATGATTGGTGGATTAACGGAAATTATTCACCTTTAACCACTGAACAAGCTGTTGAATTAATAGCTTCAATTAAAAAAATTGTTCCACCTTGGGTAAGAATTATGCGTGTACAAAGGGATATTCCCCTCCCTCGTATTGATGCTGGTGTAGATAAAAGTAATCTGAGACAATTGGCTGAAAACCGACTTGAAAGCCATGGAGGACGATGTAGGTGTATACGTTGTCGTGAAGTGGGTCATAAGAATGAGAAAGTTAATGTAGAAAATCTTAGGATTCTACATACTAATTACGATGCATCTGAGGGAATAGAGGAATTTATGAGTGTTGAAGATCCTACTACAGATTCTTTAATTGGGTTCATTAGATTAAGAATGCCTTCAACTAATCTAAAAAGACTTGAAATATCAAATGATACAGGATTAATTAGAGAGCTACATATTTATGGTGCAATGGTTCCGGTTGGAACAAAAAATGATGATGCTTGGCAACATAAAGGTTGGGGAGAAGCTCTATTAATTGAAGCTGAAAAAACTGCTAAAGAGAAATATGGTGCAAAAGAGATGATTGTAATGAGTGCTCTTGGTACAAAACAGTATTATAAAAGACTTGGCTACCAAAAAAAAGGTCCCTATATGGCTAAAATCTTGACTTAACTTTAAAACATCCTTAACGTATTAAAACTCGGTTATATTGTTTGTAGCTGTTTACACCTATAATATCCCTGCTGAGAAAGCTAAACAATTTATCAGCCTTGAAAAAAAGGCGATTAAAATTTATTTAGAAAAAGGATGCACCGCAGTCGAAATTTATAGAGGTATGAAAGATAATACCCATTGGTTAGAGATTAATCGCTTTCAAGATTTTGATCATTACAATGAAGTTCTTAAATTGATTAATGATGATCCACAAATGATACAATTATTTGAAGAATTTTTAAAATTAATATCTGATATTAATCCATCTGCTGAAAAAAAATTGTATTTTAGGATACTCTAAGGGCGTAGCCCTTAAGAGGTTGATTTACATACGAGAATCTGATTCTCGATGTCTGTCGAAGGTTTACCAGGATACAGAGGAAAACTCCTTGAAGTCTTAAAAACAGCTAAGGTTGAAATTGGTGACATCGTCCGAGTAAAAGTTGATTCTAATATTTATGAAGGGGCTGTTATGCCGAGAGTTGAATCAGCTGATGATTGGCATATAGTGTTAAAACAAAAAAGTGGCTACAATATTGGGATTGCATTTACTAATAATTTTGAAGTGTTAAAAATTGGAGAAGCGATAAAACCCGAATTTCGCGCACCTCCACTGCCTAAGAGTAATGATAATCTCCCAAAAGTGAATATTATCAGTACAGGCGGAACAATTGCTAGTAGAGTCGATTATATTACAGGTGGAGTCTATGCTGCGATGAGTAGTAAAGATCTTTTAAGTATAGTACCTGAATTGACAGAATTAGCTAAAATTGATGCTACTATTCTATACAGTGTATTTAGTGAAAATATTAATTCTGATCACTGGACGGGAATGGCAAATGACATCGCAAAAAAAATTGATGATGGAGCAAATGGAATTGTAATCACTCATGGAACAGACACCATGGGTTATAGTACCGCAGCTATAAGTTTCGCAGTACAAAACCTCCCAATACCAGTAATTTTTGTTGGTTCTCAAAGAAGCAGTGATAGACCAAGCGCTGATTCAGCAACTAATTTAGTAGCTGCAGTTAAAGCCGCTGCCTATGCTCCATTTACTGGAGTTTATTTATGCATGCATGAAGGAACAAGCGATGACAGTATCATATTCCATCCTGGAACAAAAGTTCGAAAATGTCATACTTCAGCTCGTTATGCTTTTCAGACAATTAATTCAGATCCTATTGCTAGACAAAAGAATGGAGAATTGGAGATAATTGCTGATAATTATCCGAAAAGGAGCTTTTTAAAGCCAGTAATAAAAAATAAATTTGAAAAAAAGGTAGCATTAATCAAATTTTATCCTGGATTTAATCCTTTGATAATTACTTCCTTAATTGAGGCAGGTTTCAAAGGAATTGTATTCGAGGGTACGGGCTTAGGTCATGTTAGTGAAGCCTGTTATGATGCAATTGAATCTGCTAAAAGACATGGGTTGTTACTTGGAATGACTAGCCAATGTCTCTGGGGGCGAGTGAATATGAATGTCTATAGTATGGGTCGAGAGCTCACTGATAGGGGTGTTATTCCCCTTGAAGATATGTTACCAGAGACCGCATATGTTAAAATGATGTGGTGTCTTGGCCAAACTAGTGATATAATACTGGCTCAACAACTTTTACTAAATAATTTTGTTGGTGAATTTAATACAAGATCATTATATAAAAGGAAGAATTAGCCATGGATTATAATAAAATAAGTCTAAAATGTGGCATTGAAATTCACCAAGAATTAGACACACAACATAAATTATTCTGTAATTGTCCACCTAAATTGAGTGATAGAAAACCCGAAATCATTTTTACACGTTATTTAAGACCAAGTCAAAGTGAGTTAGGTGAGATAGATCCTGCAGCTTTATTTGAATTTATGAAAGGAAAACAAATTCAATATGAAGCAGATTCTGAAACAAACTGTCTTGTAGAAATGGATGAAGAACCTCCTCATAATCTCAATATAGAGGCTTTGGATATCACTCTAAATTTCTCTTTAATGGTTAATAGTAAGCCAATTGATGAAATTTGGATAATGCGAAAAACTGTTGTTGATGGCAGTAATACTGGTGGTTTCCAACGAACCAGCGTAATTGCTTTTGGTGGATTTGTAGAGGTTTCTGGGAAGAAATATAATATTAATCAAATATGTCTTGAAGAGGATGCAGCTAGAAACATACATGAAGATGAAAAACAAGTAAATTATCGATTAGATCGTCTCGGAATTCCTTTAATGGAAATTACGACAGCGCCTGAAATGTTTACCCCAGAAGAGGTTCAAGTCGTTGCTCAACATATTGGTAGTATTCTAAGAGCAACAGGTCAAGTACGTAGAGGATTAGGGACAATTAGACAAGACCTCAATATCAGCACATTTGGTGGTCCAGTTGTCGAAATTAAAGGAGTTCAAGCGCTTGAATTAATTCCTACAATTGTAGATTATGAGGCAAAAAGACAAGCTACTCTTGTTGAGATAAAAAATATTTTAGAACAAAAAAAATTCTCATCTATTAATATTGACGGTGTTCAGCATAATGTAACTAAAATATTTGAACAAACTGAGTCTAAAATAATTAAAAGTGCTTTAAATAATAATGGTGTAGTATACGCTGTTAAGCTTCCTGGGTTTGCAGGTATAATTGGTAAGGAAGTGTGCCCTGGACGACGACTTGGTACTGAAATTAGTGATTATGCAAAATTTTATGGTGGAGTAAAAGGCCTCTTCCACACAGACGAATTACCTGGATACAATATAACTGTCGATGAAGTATCAAAATTAAAAGCACACGTTAATGCAAGCGAGTTAGATGCAGTTGTTATAGTGGCTGACAGACTTGAAAAAACTCAAAAAGCATTAGACACTGTTATTCTTAGAAGTAAAGAAGTATTTAATGGAGTATTACTTGAGACACGATCAGCAAATCCGGATGGAACTACTCGATTTACTCGTCCAAGGCCCGGTGCTGCAAGGATGTACCCAGAGACCGATGTTAAACCAATTATAATATTACCTGAAAAAATTTCACAATTAAAACAAAACCTTCCTGATATGCCTGAAGTTAAATTACTTAAATATCAAGAAAAATATCAATTAAATGAAAAATTAGCACGTCAAATTGTTGATTCTGATTACATTAATCTTTTTGGAGAACTTGTATCAACTTATCCTTCACTATCAACACTATTATCTGTTACATTAACTGAAGACCTCAAAAAACTTCAGCGTGACGGAATACCAATAGAAGAATTATCTGATGAAAATATTAAAGATGTTTTCAAATTCATATCAGAAGGTAAACTAGTGAAAGAATCAATTATCCCCATCTTAACCTGGCTTTCTCATAATCCCGAAAATAATGTAGATAATGCTTTGAAAAAATTAAATTTAGCATTAATAGATGAAATTGAACTCGATAAAATAATTGATTTAAAAATTGAATCTAATCTAGAGTTAATTAAAAAAATGGGTGAAAAAGCATTAGGCCCATTAATGGGGATGGTAATGAATGATTTACGTGGTAAAGTAAAGGCCTCTGATGTTCAGACAAAAATTTTATTAAAAATTAAAAAATATCTTAAATTTTAAACTTATTTCTTAATTCAAGATATCTAAAATCTAAAAGTTTGGATAGTATTATAAATAATGTGAATAATAATTATTATATTACATGATGTGATTCTATGAGTACTCAACCCTTCCATCTCAAGATTCGTATTGGGGAAATGGAGGTTGAATTAAGTGGCACAAAATCTGAAGTTTTGGATACTATAAATGAGCTCCCCACTATATTCAATAAAGTTAATGATGCATTTCATGGCGAAACCATCACCAAACCACGACAGAAAAAGCCAGTCGAATCTATTGAGCTAGAACATTTTCCACAAATTTCTAGAACAACACAATGTAGTGAAGCTGTTACCTCACTTCTTGCAGTTGAATGGGGTAAGACGCCTAGGACAATTTCAGAATTACGTGAAGCAATGGAGGCAAATGCAATATTTTTCCCAAAAACGACACTTTCAGGTGTACTTGTCTGGCTTGTTAAAAAAGGAATTATTAGACGTTACAAAGATAAAAAGAGAGGTTACCTTTATACGATGAATCTTCAGGAGAACCTGTAATGCCTACGATTAGTCTTTCTGTTAAGACTGAATATGGTGAAATCCGTGTTAGTGGTGAGTCACCTGAAGAATTATTGAAAGCCTTAGACTGGTTATCAAAAAATTTTATTGCCAATTTAAATGATAAGGTTGCTTTACTTGTAGAGAAACAGTCACAGGATAAATTAAAAGGAATAATAGAAGTTAGGCATAATCAACCAATAATTGTCTTTAGAGGTGAAATCAGTCACTATGAGTCAATAGGTTTACTTTTTTATTGCCTAAAAGATAATCAAGCAAGTAGCAAAGAAATTAAAGAGTATTTAAATGTAAGCGGTAAAAAAGTGATTGTTCCAGCTAGATTATATGAAATGGTTAAGAAGGGTAATATCTTTAAACCAAACACTCACGAAAATTACTATAAATTAACTACTCGGGGAGTAAAGTGGATTGAGGACGAGGTTCTTCCTCGATTAAAGGAGAAACTTGAGTCTTCAAATTAGGATTCCTTTTTTCATATTCATCGTATAAATCAATTATAGCTAATAATAAGTTAAGAACAATGAGTTTTAGGTCACAATTGTAACCTCCATCTCTAAAAGGATGACGTTGGATAAGATCTTTTTCTAGTAGTTTTGAGACTGCTCTTTCAGTTGCTTTGGGTGTGATGTTTAATTCTGTAGCTAATTCTTTTACACTCATAGTTTTACCTGTGTCTATTAAATATAATAAAATCAAAAACTGGCTTGGTGCTCTTTTAATTTTTAGTAAGTTTTCAGATAGATTTTTCTTTTTATAATTTTGTTTTTCTGACATATTATTTTTAATTTAATAATTTAAATTTTTAAATGATGTTTATGAATGAACAATAGAGAGTAAAGTGAAAGTGGAAATGTTAGTTTTTTAGATCTCTATAAATTTTTAAAATTAGGTCATAAGGTGAAATCATTGAGATATATCCATCAGGTTTAGAATCTACTAATCCTTGTTTTTTTAATTCAGCTAATCTAGCACGAACTGTTGAATTGTTTTCACCCAGTGCGAGTGCTATTTCTGAAGGTTTTAGTATACAACCTTTAAACGCTAGATGGCATAAGATTTTATAAGCTGAAGTTTTAGGATCAAGTGCTTCCAATTTATCTTGTATCATGAATTAAAATACTCCTTTAGAAGATTAACAAGAATTGGCCCTAATTTATATCGATAAATCCCTCTACCCACTCGGTCTACGAGTCCTTTATTATTTAAATTAAAAAGAGCAATATTGATTGCATTAACTGATAAATTTAATTTATCAGCAATTTCTTGGCTTGACATAGCTTCACCTGATTCAACAAGGCATAGTAGAACCTGTTGTTGACTTTCTGCTCTTTTAAGACTTTCAAGTTCATCAGAGCTCGTCAAAATATCAACCTCACTTAGTTGTAGTATAAAGATATGAGATGAATTCCGTAAAAGGAATGTTAGACTTATAATTTCCATCTTCTAATTGCTTAACGTAGCCTTTTTCTAATAAATTCCTTAAACTTGGCCTAACCGTTCCTGATGGCATGCCTGTTTCATCCGAAATTACACTGGGTGAACTAGGTCCTCTAAATGAGAGAAAAACCATCACTTTAAACTGACTAGTCCCCGGTGAAAGATCATTAATTATTCTATCCATTAATTCTACCATAATTTTCACCTATTTCTTCTCCAATGCTTCGATCCTATTCATTAAATGAAGAATTATTCCAGAATAATTTGGCTCGTAATTGCCTCTGCTACTACGTTGTAAAAGTTTATCTTCAGTAAGTTTAGCAAAAGCAGCTTTAACTGAGTTATAATTTGCATCAAGCTTTTTTGTCATTTCTGAAGGTCCAAGAGAATTATCTTTCAAAAATGTTCTTAAAATCATGTCTCTTAATGAGTATTCATCAACCATTTTAAATAAAAATGAGGATAACTTCTTATTAACATTACTTTTGGTTCATCAAGGTTATTAGCGAGCAATAAAAATTATTTTGAGCAAATAAATTTCTTAGTATATATATAAAATGGCATTATAACCAAATAATGCTCAATAAAATAGATCAATTTAAATATGTAGGAAAAAAAGTGTTGTATAGATAATAGTTTTAGAGGCTGTAATAAATATGCTGCAAGAGGGGGGAAAGTATCAACTTCAGGATTACGAAAAGATGAAGTTATTGTCAGATAATATTCAGTTATCAGTTAGAGACTTAATCTTAACAGAAATTTCAGAAAGTTTTTTAATTAATCAACCAAAAATTGTTGATTTATCTTTTAAGATTCGTGAAGATATGTGTTTTTTTCCTATGAGTAAACATGACTCTTTCAAAGTTGTTGCTGGAGTTGATGCTGGTAGTCAAATTTTACCTTTAGCAGCTCAGAGTTATGGAATTATTAGTGCTTTATGTTATCAGTTGCCAAG
>VGJH01000009.1 GCA_016867505.1 Candidatus Bathyarchaeota archaeon | reverse complement strand
TCAAAATATAAAAAAAGTCAAGGGAAAATGAATGATCATTCATCAAGGATATTCCATCTATCAATAAGTTTATGAGTTCCACCCCAAATCCGAACAATCATCTCTTTCGACTCAAGGCAATGTTTAATGACCTGTTTTATGTCATTACCCTGAATTTCGCAAACAATTGGACCAGAATAGCCTATTTCTTTAAGCCTAGAATAAGTGCCCTTAAAATCAATCATATTATTCAAGTGAGGAGGCTGATGCTCCATATACTTACCCCAATAATGGTTGATGCCATTATGATGAATCTCCACAATCCTGTTACCAAGCTTATCGATATACGCAAAGAAGTTCTCATCTGATCCACCACTCATGTATGCATGCCCAATGTCAAGGTTGATTCCCCAGCCCTCAACCTGATCACATACATACTTCAAATTGTTTAAGCTGCCAGCCTCGTATCCAATTGGTACATTATGTTCTTGTGCATAATCTACTGCATGTTTCGCATACTCCACATTGTAGTCATTTATGATTCTATTTTCACGAATGTAGCCGTTTGTCTGTACTCCACCATGATATGTCATTGCAATTGCTCCTATTCGAGCTGCAAATTCTAGGCATGCATCATAATATTTCCATGTGAGTTTTCGCAGATGACGATTAACACTTGATAAATTCCAATCCAAATGCGGTGAATGTATAGTAACCCAATCGAAGACTTTTAGTGCATCCCTTAGCTGCTCAAATTCATTATCTGATATCTCAAAGAGGTCTACTCCTACGTTTGGGTGATTTGATGGAAACCCTAGTTGAGCCTGATCTAATGATGGCACAAGCTCGAATCCTTTGAATCCTGCTTTGTGAGTTAATTCGATGGCTTTAATGATGTCTTCTCCATGTGTCGATGGCATGAAGTGTGTTGAGATGCCAATTCTGTTCTCAATATTTATTTTTTCTAAATTAAAAGGTTTTACTTTAGTCATTAAGTCACGGATAAACAATGTTGTTTGATTATACTAATATTATTTATGTAAATGCACTTAACTATGTGTTACAAATATTATTTTAATAAACTTGATTTCATATAATTATTTAGGTATTTTTTGCACAAATATTTTGATTATAAAGTTATGATTTTCCCTATCCTACAGAAAGCCTTTAAACTATGCTTCACATTTGCATCCGTGAACCCCGTTACAATCAGGGATTAAAACTATTTACAATCAGAGTGTTACAATATGAGCGAAGATAAGAAACCAGTGGAAGAGAAACCTGTCGAAGAAAAGGTTGATGAACCTAAAGCTGTTGAAGAGAAGGCTGCTGAAGTTAAACCTGAAGAAGTTAAGCCTGAGGAAGCATCAGTTGAGGTCAAAGAAGAGAAACCAGCTCAAGAGTTACCTGCTGAAGTCAAAGTGGAAGAATCAGCACCTGAACCTCGCATTGAAGGAGCAGTGAATAATGGCGATTTCATACTTACTGAGTTGACAGGAAAATCTGTTGAAACTGGAGAGGTTTTTGATACAACAAATGAGGACTTAGCTAAAGAAAAGGGTATTTATCGTGAAGATCGTGTTTATGGTCCAAGACTCGTTGTTGTTAATGATGGATGGGTTTTAAAGGGCTTAGATAAAAAGCTCAGAGGAATTAAACCCGATGAACTGACTAACGTCGAAATTACTCCTGAGGATGCTTTTGGTGAAAGAGATGCCAGTAACCTTCAGTTGATACCCTTCAGGATACTGCGGTCTAAGGGAGTTAACCCAGTGATCGGCGCTGAGATTGAGATTGATGGAAGGAACGCAGTAATCAGAAGTATTGCAGCAGGAAGAGTCCAGGTTGATTACAATCATCCCCTTGCAGGGAGAAACATTGTATATGAAGTTAAAGTAAACAAAATAATTGAAGACGAAAAAGAAAAACTTAATGCATTAGTTAGTAGACGTTTCGTTGGCATCGAGGCAGATAAATTCATTTCAAAGAAAGAAGATAAGAAAATGCGAATACAGATACCTGATGAGATCTTTTTCGGAGAAAACATTCAGATTGCTAAAAGGGGATTAGCAATGGATGTACTCAAATACTTCACAGAATTCGAAGAAGTCGAGTTTGTTGAAATAATTAAAAAGAGCTAAACCTAATTTAATATGTGATCTGGTTGAGGACCGACGCTTTAGTTGTTGGCGCGGGTCCAGCCAGTTTAATTTTTTCAGAAAAAGCAGCATCCCAAGGTCTGAATGTGAAAATCTATGAAGAACATACTAAGATTGGGATACCAAATCACTGCACAGGATTAATAAGTGTTGAAGGCTTCCAAAGATTAAATTTAACACCCACGAAAGAAATGATTCAGCATAAAATTTCTGGCTGTTACATCCACTCACCTAATAGAAACCGAATTGAAGTCAGGGATAAACGAGTAAGAGCGTATGCCATTAATCGGATCTTATTTGATCAAATGTTAGCAAACAAAGCTGTTAATGCTGGTGTCCAATTAATTTTAGGAGAACACGTTGACTCCTTACTTCTCTCAAAAAATTGTGTTAAGGGAGTCAGTATTAAAGAGTCCAATGTGTTTTCTCCTTTAACAATCGATGCTGAAGGGCCTTCTCGAAGGCTTCTTCAAAAGACAGGTCTTTTATCAAAATGGAAAAAACCATTGCTTGGAGTAAATGCTGAGATTTCTGCTGAAGTTGAGCCTGAGATGGCTGAGGTTTGGTTTAACAGTGATTTTGCCCCTGGATTTTTTGCTTGGGTGGTTCCTTTGGAAGGGTCCTCATGTCGAGTAGGTTTAGCATCAAATTCTGGAGCAATACTTGAAAAATTAAATTATTTCCTAAAAAAAAGATTTAACACACTACCCGAATACAAGCCAAATATTGGGCAAGTTCTTGTTGATGGCCCACTTCAAAAAACATCTTTCAATGGATTACTCCTTGTGGGTGATGCTGCTGGCCATGTTAAGCCTACTACTGGTGGTGGTGTAGTGATGGGTGGTTTATGTGCTTCTGAAGCTGCTAAAGTTGCAGTTAAAGCCATTGAAGAATCCAACACCTCATCTGAGTACCTAAAGTCTTATGATTATTCATGGAAAAGTCTGTACCAAAATGAATTTCGTAGCATGAAAATGCTGAGAAGTATAGCAGATAGAGTCAATGATATTCAGATAGATCATACCTTCACCCTGTTTAAGGAGGAGCGTATGGATGAAAAATTACTGGATCTAGTTTCTGCAGGTGACATGGATATGCAGCATAATGTGATTAGGAAAGCTTTGACTGATTCAAAAGTGTTGATTCTGCTTACACGGATATTAGGTAGGCTAATGCTTGATGAAATGCTTCAATTCGTTAATGTTTAAATAGGAAGTCATCTCTGTATCTGGGCTGAGAATAATGAGTACATGTATTTCCTGTGGTCGCAAAGTAACACCAGAGGAGAAGGCAGTTAAAATGACTTGCCCTAACTGTGGTGGAGTAACCATTTGGCGTTGCGAGAAATGTAGGTTATTTGGCCGAACCTATAGATGCCCCGCATGTGGTTTCACTGGACCCTAAAAACTGTTATTGAGAATAAATTTTCTAGGAACATTCCTATTTTAAAAGTGGAAGGTCTCCTGTAACTTTATCAATCTTGTCAGATCGATCAGGGCCTATTCCAAGAACGGTCACCGTTCCTGGAGCAACTTCAGTTAAGCCACGATCCTGAATCATCACATTCACTATATCCAGTTTCTTCGCTTTTTCTGCTAACTCACCAAGCTCTTTAATGTCTTCAGCAACTACTGCAACCTTTTTTGCGCCTTCATCATGCCATTTCCGCCAAGCAGTGTGATTAATTTTTTTTGCATCCTCAGATGCCTCAACAGCAGCGTGACAGGCTTGTGCAATCAGTTTACCTGTGCTGATTTTAAGGTCCCCCCTTATCACAATCACTAACTTGTATTCGAAGGGATTGCTTTTACTCAAGGATTTAGTCTCTCCCTATCCCTTGGAAACATTGCACATTCTCGGATGTTAGTCATTCCTGTTACAATCATTGTTATTCGTTCTAATCCTATGCTCCATCCTGCGTGTGGTGGTGCTCCATATGCGAATGCTTCGATGTAACTTTCGAAGTTATCTGGGTTCAATCCCTTGTATCTGAGTCTTTCACGGAGTAATTCTGGGATGTGAATCCTTTGCGTGCCGCTGCAAATTTCTATTCCACCGTATATACAATCGAATGCCTTCACAATGTCAGGATTATCTTCCCTCGGCATAGCATAGAATGCTTTCTGGGCTCCTGGCCAATCTTTCAAGAAGAATGCCTGTTCACCAACTAGTTCCATCAATAATTTTTCTTGTGGCTTAGAGAAGTCATCTCCCCATGTGATCTCTTCACCTGCTTTTTGTAGAATCTCAATAGCTTCTGTATAAGTTACTCTTCTGAATGGCGTTTTTGGTACCTTCAGGTTTTCTTGTTTAAGGATCTTTAATTCTTCGCTGCAGTATGTTTTAATGTCTGTCAAGATATGGACGAGCACCTTTTCTAAGACATTCATAACTGTTTCATCATCTGCAAAGGCTTGTTCAATATCCATTTGACGGATTTCATTTAGGTGTGTTGGAGTGTTAAATTTCTCAGCTCTCCATATGGGGGTCACTGTGAATACTTTTTCGAAGCTTATTGCTGACATCTGTTTGTATAATTGGGGGCTCTGTGCAAGGTATGCTTTCTTTTCAAAATATGGCAATGGGAATAATTCAGCTCCTCCTTCAGACGCGCTTGATATTATGCAGGGTGGCTGGAACTCCATGTAGCCATTATCTGTCAGGTACTCTCTGAAGCATTTCAGGATTCTATTCTGGATAGTAAATATTGCACGAGTCTGGGGATTTCTGAAATCTAGGAACCGCCAATTGAGTCTCGTCTCCAATTCGCTCTGTGTCTGTTGCGTAATGTCTACTGGTAGAGGTTGTTTACTTTTGTTCAGGATCTCAATTTTTTCTGGAATAAATTCTACTCCCGCATTAGCAATCTTGCTTTGAATAGCTTGCCCATTTACCTTAATGACATCCTCTCTACCCAAAGTATCTGATGGAATTAAGTTGAGGTCTTTAACGGTGATCTGGATTTCTCCTGTTTTATCTCTTAAGACTATGAATTTAATTTTCGCTAGATCACGTGTTCTAACAACCCAGCCCGCGATTGTTAGGTTTTCTCCTGTTCTTTTTTTGGCGTCTTCTATATAGACTCGGTCAAACATTAGATGATCCCATCTGAATTAGCTAACCGAAAAGAATGTTGGGAGTAATAAAAACTTTTGAGATTAGTAGGCGTATTCTACCCTGAGATTCATCTTTCTAACCTTTTTTGCTATATCAGTTAAAGCTTGTATTCTCTTTTTGCTTAATCTCCTAGCTCCTCTTGCTCCTAAAATGACGCGTGTCTCAGTGCTACCATCTGGGAGCCAGATTATATTTATCGTTATTATCTGTTGGGTTGAGAAAAGGTCTTCTAAAAATTTCCTATCATTCATCCCTGTCTCGATAACTAGCACTCTTTTATTTATCGAGTCACCAAAATCACGTGCAAGTTTAGGGTTTGCATTAAACTTCGATGCGTCTCCTTTTCCAACTATGAAGACAAGGAAGCCTCCAACATCTACAACATTTTCAAGAGTTACAGTTTGAAGAAATGGGTTCTGGTTTTCATAGGATAGAAGTTTTTTAGCTATCTCAATGTAGTCATTGCTAACGGTGCCAGATTTAACTTTCTGTTGGCACTTGGAACAAAGCATCCCGCTCTTTAGGCAGAACTCGCATAATTGGGTTTGCACTCAGTGGTCCTCCGGCATATTCCGGAGAAGTCACCGCGAGAGGCTAGTTCACTATCCTATGGTTTCAGCACAATTTCGATGGTGCTGACGTTGCTAGGTGTGTTCCGTTCCTCGGATTGGACCTGTTCAGTGCCTATTTTGATTTCAGCAACTTCGACGTCTGGCATGAACCTATTTTTAAGGACTTCCACGACATCAACTGCTCGGCTAATGGACTGACCTCTAGCTTTCACGAATACGTTCTCTTGTCCGCTCTTGAAGAGTGTCATACATGCAAGAACATAGTTGAGGACAGGCTTACGTCCGATGAATACTGTATTTGATCTCTCCACTTTGACTCCTCCAGTCTACATTTTTCTGTAGGTGTGCTAACATAAAGCCTATATAAGTTAAAAGGTTATCGGGAAAATCCCATTATTTGACTTTAAACAAATGACTTTTAATGAATTGGAGGCTAAATAAATCTTCATTTATCTCCTATATCTATCATTTTTCCATGGATCTGCTGAATCACTGTAATATCCGCTCTCCCAGTATCCTAAACGATTTTTAATCATTAAAGTGATTTTTGTCACCCACATTGCAGACTTGTAAGCATATTTGTGTGGGACAACTAAACGAAGTGGACCACCTAAAGGTGGGGGTAAGTCTTCACCATTAAGTTTGTGAGCTAAAAGAACATTATCTCCCATCAGATCTATTAATGGAAGAGATGTAGTATATCCATCAGCGCATTCAAACCAAGCATACTTTGCAGTTGCTTTCATTTTTGTTATCTCCATTAAATCCCTGAACCTGATTCCCTCCCACTTCTGGTCTAAGACACTCCACGTTTCTACACAATGAAAGTCGCTTACGTCAATGGTTTGAGGTAAACTCAGAAGTTGTTCCCAACTCATTTTGAATGGTCTCTCAACTTCACCTTCAATTGTTAATGAATAATCTGATTTTAGTATGTTAGGTAGCTTACTTTTTAGTCCTGGGTGCTCAATACCCCATTTCAGTATATTTTGGATTGAATGTTGGTATGGTGGTAATTTATCTTTATCAGTTTGTGCCAACGTGTCTCGCAGAATTTATTCGAATACTTATGGATAAACTATCTTCACCGTGATCTTCAAGTTCTTGTAGTTATATAATCAAGAAACATGAGTAATGCTGGTAATGCAATCAAAATTATTGATCTTTTAGAGAAACAATATCCCTACGAGAAGAAGACAGTGCTATCGTGGAATACACCTTTAGATTTACTTATAGCCACAATATTATCTGCTCAAAGCACTGATCAACAAATTAACAAAATCACTTCAAAACTTTTTAAAAAATATATAACCGCTAAAGACTATGTTGAAGTATCAAGAGAAGAACTTGAGGATGATATCAAAAGTTCAGGGTTTTATAAACGAAAAACTGAATTAATAAAATCTGCCTGTAAACAGATTCTCGAAGAATTTAATGGTGAAGTTCCCAGAACTATGGATGAACTACTTCAATTACAGGGAGTAGCTAGAAAAACTGCTAATATTGTATTAAGCAATGCTTTTGGGGTAATTGAAGGGATTGCTGTAGATACGCATGTAATGCGACTTAGTCAACGTCTTGGATTAAGCAATCAGAAGGATAGGAATAAGATTGAAAAGGATTTGATGAGTTTTTTCCCAAAAGAACTGTGGGGATCAATAAATTATCTATTAATTACTCATGGAAGAAGAATTTGTAATGCAAAAAAACCAAATTGTACCGAGTGTTTAGTGAATCAACTATGCCCTTCCGCCTTCAAGTTTAAACACTATTTAAAAATATAATTTGATGTTTAATAAAATCCTATATTTTTATTTATTAATGTATGTAAAAAGAAAGAAACAATATCTTTCTTCATTGCCTATTCTATTTTTTTATACATAATAACAGTGTCCATGCTTTTTCCATTAAAAATAATTGAATCTGGCTCAATACCAACTAAAGTATAACCAAGTTTTTCATAAACGTGTCTCGCTCTTTCATTCATGCTATAAACTTCAAGAGTCATATGTGTTAATCCATATTCTCTAGCTAGTCCTTCAGCTTCCTTCATCAATTCTGTACCTATGCCTATATCTCTAAAACCGTTTTTGATGCTTATACCTAAAATACCCACATGTTTACTATGCCCACTTTTTGGATTCACCTCTACTTGGCCAACTACTTTACCCTCAACTTCTGCTACAACTGCTATCCTCATATTATTCTCAATAAGGGCAAGATGCCTTCCAAGCCACTCCGCTTCTTGTTGACGGGTTTTAAGACTTGTTGCACTAATCATTGCTCCTTCTAAAAATAGAGCGTTGATAAATTCCAAAAAGTCATCAAGATCGTCCCAACTTGGGGTTCTAAAAGTGACCTCTCTGCCATCTTTAGCAATATATTTTCGAATAATTTTATATGCTTTCATAATCATATTTTAATATATTAATAATTATATAAATCCTTCAATATAATAAAACAAGCAGTAATTTTATTCCAAGACAATAAAAAAAATAAACAGTAGGATATGCCAAAAATAAATAAAAAATTTATTTTTTATCATACATTGCTTTGTATTTTTGGCTTTTAGCGCATGTCCTCGCTAATTCTTTCAAGTATAATTCACGATCCTTATCCCCTATTTCACGCAGGGGTTTAGCGGGTAAGCCAAGAGCTAATTGGTTATCAGGCAATTGTGTTCGGGGGCTGCATACAGCTCCAGCTGCTACAATGCAACCATCACCAATAACACTCCCATCAAGGACAATTGCACCAACTCCGATTAAGCATTTAGAACCAACTTTAGCGCCATGGATAGTGGCTCCATGACTTATCAGAGTCTCTGGACCAATCACTATTGGATTACCTGTCGGTGCCTCAACTACACAGTTTTCTAATATTGTGCTATTCTTTTTGATGATAACCGCGTCATCATCTCCCCTAATCACAGCACCAGTCCATACATTCACTCCTTCTTCAAGAGTTACATCTCCGATTATCCAGCTTCCTGGAGCAATGAAGACTGATTCATGAATTTTTGGTTTCTTCCCATCAAATTCTACTACAGACATTAGTATCTAGAAATAGTTGAGAGTTGATTGGAAAAACTTGCTGGTCATTTACTCATTTGAAGCATGCGTTCAATGGGTTTAATGGCTTTCAAACGTATCTCTTCAGGGACTTTTACTATTGGCCCTTCATTTAGCAAAGCCTCGTAAGTGTTTTTCAAGGTTATTCGTTTCATTGTAGGGCATTCAGCGTTTGGATTAGCTGGAATAAAGGTCTTCCCCGGGATTTCTCTCCTCATCCTATCTATCATACCAATTTCTGTCCCAATAATGAATATTTTTTTGGGAGACTCTTTACAGTGTCGGTACATTCTTCCAGTACTTAAAACATAGTCTGCTCTGTCTTGGAAACCTGGTTCACATTCTGGGTGGACAATTAAGTCTGCTTCAGGATACTTTTTCTTCAATTCCATAGCCTCATCCCCATTCTTAAACAGCCTATGGGTATTGCAGAATCCATGAGCGGGAACGGGTATAATTTCTATATCAGGTATATGTTTTTTCACGTAATATCCAAGATTCCAATCTGGCCCAAATATTATCTTTTTTTCATTTAATTTTTGAATAATTTGTATAGCATTTGCAGAGGTAAAGGTTACATCGCACTCCGCTTTAGATTCAGCAAGAGTGTTAACATATAGAACAACTGGCACGTTCGGATTTTGTTCTTTAGCCTTTAAAAGCGTCTTTAAAGATAACTGCGCTGCCATTGGACACTTTGCAGCTGGATTTGGTATAATGACTTTTTTACCCGGATTCAATATGCTGGCGGTCTCAGCCATGAAGTCGACTCCACAAAAAATTATCATTTTTGCATCAATATTCTGTGCTTTCCTGCTTAACTCAAGGCTATCACCAATGAAATCTGCGACTTGTTGTATCTCACTAACTTGGTAATTGTGGACTAGTAAGACCGCGTCTTTTTCTTTTTTCAGCTTATTTATTTGAGTTGAAATTTCTTTGTTAGTACTCATTATTTTTTCCTTCTACTTAGTCTAATTTCAAGTTTGACATCTAGTGCTTTTGATGAATGTGTAAGTGAGCCCATACTGATGACATCAACTCCTGATGCAGCGTAGGCTTCATAATTATCTGAATTTATTCCCCCCGAAGCTTCAAAAATTAGGTCCTTTTTTAATCCTAAACTCTCTAGTTTCTTTAAGCATGTCCTGATTTCATCAGGATTCATGTTATCAAGCATAATTATATCTGCTCCAGCTTTAGCTGCTTCTTCTGCTGCTTCGTAGCTTTCAACTTCAATCTCAATTTTTTTGGTGAAACTAGTTTTTTCTTTAGCTATTCTCAGTGCTTCACTTATTGATGAAACAATTTCAAGATGATTATCTTTTATCAGGATACAGTCATCAAGCCTGATTCTATGAGGATCTCCTCCTCCTAACTCAACTGCTTTCTTTTCATAATCTCTTAAGCCAGGGAGAGTTTTTCTTGTAGCAGAAATTTTTATTAATGGATTTTTTTTACGTGCTGATTCTACTATCTCTGATGTTTTAGTCGCTATACCTGACATGTGTGAGACCAAGTTTAACGCTGTCCTTTCACCAGCAAGGAGTGCTCGGGCTGGGCCTTCAACCTCCAATAAAATTTGATTTGTTGTAACCTTAGTACCATCCTGTGTTTTTATGATGGTTTTACATCCTAATAATCGGAAAATTGCTGAAGCCTCTGATATTCCCGCTACGACGCCTGCTTCTCTAAAGAATAATCGGGCTGATCCCATCACATTTTCTGGGATTAATGCTTCAGAAGTAATGTCATCGTATCCAATATCTTCTAATAAGAAATCCCATAAACGTTTTTCATCAATAAACCACTTAGTCATGCCACTCATCCTTTTAGGGTTTCTAGTGCTTTTATCTAAGCACTATTTAATTCTTACATCTAAATAACAAATCAGAGCGTATATTCTTTTGTAAAATCTTCTAATTTATGACTTTATTATAGTTGATTCAAGCTATTATTATGTAAAAATTTTTAATTACTTCTCCTAATCATTGTGACAGTGAATAATCTTGGATTATAGAAGATATTTGATTGAGCTTGGCACTGGAGTTGACATGCATGGTGAGGATGAGACTAAAGCTGCTAAAAAAGCAGTTAGAGATGCAATTAGTCACTGCAGTATGATAGGCTTAGGTCAACTTTTTAAAACAAAAAGTTTCGGGGAGATGCAAGCAGCATTAATGGTTGATGTAACCATTTCTACACCTAACCCTGAAAAAGTTAATGGAGAGGAAGTTTTGAAAGAGCTTCCTGAAGGTAATCGAAGGATTAGGATCGTTAAAGGTGGCTTAAGGTTCCCAACTGAAGGGACGCCTGAGGAAGCTCGTACCCATGGAATAACAATGGTAAATGCAGCGATTGTTGTTCTAATCGATGTAGATAAAGTAGAGCGACGGTAAATCCCTTTTTTTTATAATTTATTACCACATTTTGTACAATATTTTGCAGATCTAGTATTTTCTTGGCCACAGACTGCACAATAAGCTGGTTGGCTGCGTTCTCTCACTTTTTCTTTAGCTGATTTTAGTTCTTTATCAATTTCCACCGCAACCTCTTTCAGCGATTCTCTAGCAACTCTTACACCCTCATCTAATGCCTTGGAGGCTTTTTGAAGTGCATTATCTAAGTCACGTTTAATTTCGGTTTCAACCCATGGTATACTTACTCCTTCATTTACTCCTTTAGGCGTACGAGTGCCACAATTAGTGCAGAAATTTGCGTCATCGTTTAATTCTTTACCACAATTTGAACAAAATACCAAAACTGATCACAATGAATAATTTCAATTCGTGACCAATTAATCTTGCTCTTAAAATACTCATAAAAAAATGAATAAAATTAAGCTACTATAAGGCGCAATCGCCTTGATGCTTAATATCTTCTTGGTGGCCTATGCTTAGCAAAGCAGTCTTGGCAGTAAACTGGTCGACCTTCTGTTGGTTTGAATGGTACTTCACATTCTTTTCCACAGTCGCTACAAGTTGCTTTATGCATCTCTCTTGGACCGCCAAAATTGCGCCTCTCTCTACTCATCCATTTCACCTCTTTTGACTAGTATTTTGTACCATTAGGTACAGGAAAAGATGAGATAGGCGTTACTTTTAAGGCTATGCAAAAAAGGGGTGTTTTACCAATCACTTTTCCGGTTAAGCCAGTCAGCTGTGTCAGGGTGGATTTCACCCCATGTTCTCACATAGGCTTTTACTTTGTCAGCAAGTTGAACTGTTTCATTGTAGCCTTGTTTCTTAATGAATTCATCTATCTCTGTCTTTGTTTTTCGTCGAGCTATCCATTTTTCTGCATTTGAGACTCTGAGTAAGAATCTGCTATAATTTGCTGCTGCTTTCTGTAGATTCTCTAGCTCAACTTTATCTAAAGTATCGTATTTACTGTGACCGTAACCTCTGCCTGTTGATACGCGTGCAGCGTCGATGTCGCCACCACTTCCACATGGGACACTCTTTAGATAGAATGGCCAGTGATCACTGTATGGGCCTACTCCATGCCCAAATGGGAAAGGTGACTTCAACTCGTCAGCTGTCTTTTTCATAAATTCGTCTAGTTCTGGATGATCATGGAGTCTTACTCCTTTTCTTCCTGCTCCACCAGCAGCGTCTAAGTTTAACATGAATCGTATATTCTTTAAATCATCTTCATGCATTGCTGTGTATGCATAGCTACCGTATAGGCCTGTTTCTTCAGCTCCGAAACACATACATCTGACTCTGTGCTTGAGTTTGTCTTTAACCATGTTTAAGACACGAGCGATTTCGAGTACAGTTACAGCACCTGAAGCAGGATCAACTGCACCTTGGCTGATATCATGTCCGTCATAATGGCTCCCAACTACCAAATACTCTTTACTATTAGTGGTTCCTGGTACATCTCCAATGACGTTATATGTTGTGACATCCATGTTTTTGTCGGTTGTCTTGATTTTTACTTTAACCTCTCCTTCTCTTTCTAAGGTTCTTGTCAAGAACATGCCATCTTCGTAACATACACTTATTGAAGGAACTATTGGGCTGATTCCACCTGTTTGTGGACCATATGCTGGGTATTGATTCATGAAGATCCAGCCTTTTGCTCCTGCAAGGATGCTTCGCATAAATTTCTCTGTTCTATGCAGGCTTCTAGTTGCCCCTGGAGGATTGGCTGACGAAACCATGACGATGCTGTCTTTGATTTCATCTTTCCTTTTCTCGTAAATGTCTACAGCTCCTTCCCCTAACCAGACTAGTTTAGCTTCAATTTCGCCAGCAATGCTGTGGGGTAGACTGATGCAATCAAAATCATGTTTAATGGGACTAGTTATGCTAACTTTTGCTGGTCCCCTCTTCCATCCAGGTATTTTGAAAGGTTCATAATATGCATCTTTTATGCCATATTCCTTTAATTTCTTAACCATATATTTGACTGAACCCAAATCACCTGGAGTTCCAGGAAACCTGCTATCGTATACATCACATAGTATTTTGAGGTTCTCCATTGGTTCAGAAGATGTATAAATCTCTGACACAATTTTCTTATCCAAATCTAAATATGGATTAGACATAAATCAACTCATATACGCTCGTGCAAAATGAATATAAAATTTGGCACAAAAAAATTAAGAAATTGGGTAATATAATGTTAATGTGAAATCGTCACTGAGGCCAGGTGCATGATGTTGCTCTAAACATTGAGCTAAACCCATTTTATATCCCTGTGATTTAACCCATTCATCTAATTTTTGCCAAGCAAGTGGAATAGTTCTCCATGGTTCACCACCTGTTTTACAGACCGTTGTAGCATATTTTGCTGAAGGAACCTGCCTTAACTCAACCTCCTTATCAGCAATTTTATCTGAATCTACTTTTATCCAAAATTCATAAGCTCGAATTTTCTCACTTTTATACAAGTCTGGTCGTTCAAATCCGTAAATGGGATTTTTTTCAATGTCTTCTAATAATCCTTTCAAAGATGCCCAATCTCTCAATTTATTAAATGCGTCATATTCAGGACTTTCACTTATTGCCCGAAAACATGCAACTTTCATAATTGGGAGTTCAAATAGTTTATATTCTTCTTTCATTTTTCTTTCACTCTTATAAATTTCTTGGATGAGTTCAGCATGTCGTTCAGCGTCTCTAATTTTTTTCCAATTAGAAGCAATGTACGTGTCCATAATTGATGTTAATAGGTTGTAACAATCTTCCGTCAATTGATAACTCCCTCTAGTTTCTTGAATCAATAATTTTACTTTCAATAAACTGGATAAATGGTGACTTAAAGCAGTCTTACTTAACCCCGTAATTTCTAGTAATTTTTTATATTCTATGGGTCCCTCAATTAAAACACTTATAATTTTAAGTCTATGTGCTTCGCTTAACGATTGAAGGATTTTAGTGATTTTTTCATTGTCTTGAGTAAGGCAATTAAATAATTTCTTGTCATCATATTTTGACATGAACTCATCGATGTTTTCCCTACACATCATATATTAAAATGTGTTGTCAAATTAAATACATAGTACTATTATGACTGAATATATTGACTTATTGTCTAAAATCTGATAATAATTTTTAAAGTGTTTTACTTATTTTTAAAATCATCAAGGAATTAACTGATTATTTCTAAATGAGTATTATGAGTTTTTTATTAATTTCATTAATACAATTACAAAGGGTTTAAAATTTATCTCAAATGAAGAAGAATATAGTTACACAAATGAGCATAATAATATTCACTGATAATCCAAATGTTGTTGAAACAAGACTTGTTATGGAGCAATTAATTAGTAAAAATATTAAAGTAAAATACCTTGCACCTTGGGATTTAAGCCTACCTAATTTACCAGATTTGGATGCGAGTGTTGTATATGTTCCAAGTAATATGCTTCATCGTGGAAGTACTTTCGAGTTTTTACATAGGATGCTAATATTGAAGGAATTTGAGAAGCATGCAATGGTTGTTAATCCCGTGGATAGTATTCTTCAATATTCTAAAGAGCATTTGGTATTAAAATTGAAAGAGAATGATTTTGTTTTTCCAAATACGTTAGTGACAGAAAACATTGAGGAAGCATATAATTTTGTTAAAACGAGGTTAGATGTAGGAAAAGAGGTGGTTTTAAAACCAATTTGTAAAGCAAGGGGAATAGGTGTAATAAAATTAAGTGAAATACGTGCGAGATCAGATTTGCTGCAATTTCTTTTATGGTATAACCGGCAGCACGCAGAAGGTGTATACTATCTTCAGGATTTTATACCTAACCAAGGTTACGATGTCCGTTGCTTGGTTGTTAATGGTGAAGTTGTTGGTAGAGAGAAAAGATACAATCCCAATGATTTCCGTTATAATGTTGCTATTGGTGGTTCAGCAGAGGCTTTTAATGATCCAGTTTATGATGAGTTAAGCGTCAAGGTAGCTGAATCTGTAGGTTTAAAGATAACTGGAATAGATATTCTTCCAGGAACTGATGGGCTTCCATATGTGCTTGAAGCAAATTGCTTCCCTGGATATATGGCGTTAATAAATGCAACAAATATTCCGATACACAAAAAAATCGCAGACTATCTAGCAAGTTTATGTTAAAAAAATATGATTTTTATCAAATTATTTATGATCTTTTGGTAATAGTTCATTTACATTAATCGTTTTTATTGACTCAATAAACTGAAT